>JAJCYK010000027.1 GCA_029262935.1 Cytophagales bacterium
GTAAAGATATGCAATTAAAGGTGGTTGACAAATTAGCCTAACTACAATTTCAACATTTATCTTACAACCCTGGGAAATAAGTACAACTAAGAAAATTCCACTATTTCGGCTGTAACCAGGCCAAAGGGTCTAATTTGTTAAAGCTTTTCCAAACCTGGAATTGAACTTCTGACACCCCATTCTTATCAGTAAAGACCTCGCCAATAGCGTCTTTCGCCGTTACTTTGTCACCAGTTTTTACTAATGCTTTACTCAGATTGGCATAAACTGTGCGGTATTCACCATGCTGCACAATGATAACTACACCATTCATACCTGGGATGGAGGCGATTTTAGAAACTTCTCCATCAAACACGGCTCTTACAATTTCGTTTTTTTGAGTTTGAATGTCTACCCCAGGATTCTCAATTTTCACTCCTTTCAAGACAGGATGTGGTTGTAGTCCAAACTTGCTGGAAACAAATCCCTTAGCTACAGGCCAGGACAATCTTTTTTGATTTCCCTGAAAATTAGAACTCAGTTTAGCCCCCTCAGGAGTTAAGGTAAATTTTCCATTCACGGATTTGCTGGACTCTATTTCTTTTCGAATGACCTCCGCGATAAGACGATCAAGCTTTTGGATGGACTGTTTACGTTTTTTTAAATCTGAGGCTAGCTCCTTTTCTTTAAGACTAAGTTGTTTAACCAGTTGATTTTTTTGGGTTTTAGCAACTATGAGGTTATTGCTTTCCCGTTGTTGTACGGATAACAATTCTTGTTGTTCCGCTTTTCGTTCCTCAATACCAGTAAGTTGTAAGGTCAATTCTTCTTGTACCTCTAATATTTCCTCTGCTTGATTCTCCCGAGCTTGTGTGTATTGTCTCAGGTACTTAGTACGCATTACTAATTCACTAAAGGAAGAAGAGGAAAATAAGAAAGACAAGCTGCCATAACTATTCTGATTCTTTTCAGCATGATATACCATTTTGGCGTATTCTTTCTTTAACTGTTCCAGGTCTTTTTCTAAAGAACCAGTGAGGTTGTTATTTTCTTTAATTTCGTTGTCTAGAATTTTTAGGTTAGCGCGATACACTTGAATCAGTGACTCTTGATTTCTAATTTGTTGGTTGAGTGCCTTAAGCTGACCTAAGCTGGTTTTCTTTTGAGAGGCTGTTTGTTTTAAGATCTTTTCAGCTTCTCTAATTTTGGCAATACTAGCCTTCTTCTCATTTTCTAATTGTGCCCTTTTTTTCTGAGCATGGGTTGGTGCGTAGCTTAGAAATAGACTAAAGAAAACAATTAATATGATTCTACCTGCGTTCATATCTGCTGGGTATTTCAAATGGAAATCGAAGTGCGGAAGCAATTTCAGCCCGGCCATGCTTTATATTAATCTCCGTGTTTTTGACTTCAGCTCCATGTTCATAGTTAAAACTGATAAAACTACTAAATGGTATGGAAAAAGCTGCTAATGGCTTAAAATTCTCATATTGCAGGGTTAAACTGTTCTTAGTAGGAGGTTCTATCATTTCCACCTTTTCCAATTTCATAAATTCTCTACTAATATAGTTATCTATTGCGTAACGGCCATTTTGTTGTTTCACAATAAAATACTGCTTTGAACTTACAATCTCGCTGGCGGTATCTGCCTTCAAGGGCATATTACCCAAAATCATCGATTGAATTAATTCGTAATTAACATCGAAATGAAACATTTCGGTAAGTGCCTTAAAGTTATAAACCGTATACTGTTTCTGTAGCCGATTCATTAAAACCATAGAATCTTGGGTGATCACAACTCTGGCGGCCTCGATACCAAGAATAGGAGAGATTGACATCCAAATAATACTATCCTTCTTAATGCGAATGGTAGCAGATGTGCTCAAATTATTTTCCGCGTCTTTGTATTGAATTTTTGTCTTCGTATTTAAATACTCAAACTCTGGTACTTCGAATACTAATTGGTTGTTTTCTACAAAATCAGGGTCCGTGACTAGAACTTGACGGCTACAGGATAGGCAAAAAAGTAGTAATAAGAATACACCTAGTCGGTTATTCATATAACTTTCGGTCAGCTATTTTTTTATCAATTAATTCGGAAGTATCGTCCATTCCTTTGGCTCGATTCCATTGTTTAACAGCATTTTCGATTTCTCCTAATTTAAAGAGTACATCACCGTAATGCTCAATTATGGTACCACTAGCATCGTGCTGTAACGCGGTTTCCAAATATTCTTTGGCTTCCTTATAATCACCAATCATAAATAATACCCAAGCATGGGTATCTAGAAAGGTAGGATTTTCAGGGTTCTTTTTGACTAGTCTGCCGGACATTTTCCGTGCTTTTTCCAAGTCTTGTTTTCGAAGACTTAGGAAATAGCTGTAATTATTTAAAACGTGGTCGTTGTTAGGATCCAACGCCAAAACTGCTTCGTATGCTTGATCTGAGTTGTTGTGGTCCTGTAATTCATTGTAGGCATCGCCTAGGAGTGTATTAAAAAGCACCAATAAATTGTTGTCGTTTTTAGCAAGCTTCTTCCCTTGCTCTAACGCATCTATCGCTTCTTCGAAATTGTCGGAGGAAAGGTTGGCAAAACCGCTGTAGTAATACAAGGGGGCTTGGTTCGGAAAAACTTCAATGGCTTGATCTGCGTGCAGCGCTAAACTGTCAAACTCAGACAGCTCCCCTTCTATTTGCAAGACGTTTTGCCAAATGTTGAAATTGCTATCATCCAATTGAATTGCTTTTAGATAGTAATCTAAAGCCTTGCGCTTTTTCTCCTCATTGCTATCATTACGACCCAAGTTTAAAAACAGATCTCCGTTTACCGCGTAAGCATTTCCATCTTGGGGATGAGCGTCTATAATACTTGCTGCCAATTTTAGAGAATTCTCTTCTACGATGGGATCTGGAAGCTGTTTCATGTACTCTACCAGCACATTTAGTTTGGGAGTAAGTTCCAACTCAGGATTGCTGAAGGCCACGATCATTTGCTCTATGGCCAAGTTGACTCGTCCTTGCTTTTTGAAAACCTCAGCTAACATTAGTCGAGCTCGTGCATGATTGGGGTCAGTTTCTAAGAATTTGTTTAGAAAAGGTACCGCCTCCGCTTCCCGATTATTTGATAAGAACAGTTCGGCCAAGTTAAGTGTGTAATCGGGGTCATTGGGAAATAATGACACCATTTTCTGACTTTGTGCGATGGCATCAGCTAGCCTGTTCTGTTTTAGATAAATTCTTTGTTTAGAAAATACCAATTCCTTACTAAACCCAAATCGATCTTCCGCCCTTCCATAAGTACTTAAGGCAGCGTCTAAATCATTTCCATAAACATATAAAGCAGCAAGGTCAAACAGATACATCTCTGTGCCGGGGACTTGTTGGAGTAAGTCTTCATAAATTTGTGCGGCGGCCTTAAAATTGGACTGTTTTGAATAAATTTCCGCATTGAGCAAGTAGTAGTACTTATTAGCGGGCTCCATCTGGAGCGCTTTGGAAGCATAGATTAACGCTTTATCCGCCTCCTCCCCAACTAGTAAGATTTGCGCGATTTTGTAGTGACAGGCAGCATTGTCAGGGTTCAGCTCTAAAGACTTTTGGAAGAAAATCAGGGCTTTACCGTAATCTTCAATCATATAGTACTTTTCACCTTCCAAGAAGATGATCTCAGCTTGAAGCAAACTCCTTTGCTCATTCTTGGTTTGTTCCTCTTTGGCTTTTTTCTTACGTCCTTGAGCTTCCAGGTTAAATTCTGAATGCATCAAAACGATAACTGCCAAACCCAGGATCCAACGAAACCTGCCCATAATCCTCAAATTTATTATTCCTTAAATGCGGTGTAGTCTCCAATGCTAACATTGGATGATGTTCCATGGAATTTAACAAAATTACCTAACATTGAGTTTGCAATGTTGGCATTATTAATTTCGCTTTCATTCTGAATAATGGTGTTGCGAATCCTAGAATCCACAATCACCGTATTCTCTCCAACCGAAACGTACGGACCTATTACCGTATTGTTTAATTCAACGTTTTCTCCCACATATACGGGTGGAATTATCACTGAGTTATTAATCACGGCCGAATCAGCCACCAGTTTTTGATCTTTTATGTAATCAAGATACCTCATGTTGGTATGAACGGCGGCTTCTTTATTTCCGCAATCTAACCATTCAGTCACTCTTCCAGGAACAAATTTTGTGCCTTTCTTTTTCATTAACTCCAAAGCATCCGTCAGTTGATACTCCTTACCTACTTTTATTTCATTATCAAACAAGTATTCTAACTCTTGCTTAAGGTCTTTTCCTTCTTTAAAAAAGTAAATACCTATAATTGCCATATTAGAAACAGGGGTGGTGGGTTTTTCCACAAACCCGGTAATAATTTGGTCATTGTCTGTTTGTACTACCCCAAAAGCTTCTGGATTATCAACCTCTTGAACCCAGATGATGCCATCATGATCCGTATCGAGCACGAACTCAGCTTTAAAAAGTGTGTCAGCAAAAGCGACAATGGTATTCCCTTCAAGTAGTGGGTTGCCACAATAAATGGCATGCGCTGTTCCTAATGCCTGTTCTTGATA
>JAJCYK010000028.1 GCA_029262935.1 Cytophagales bacterium
AAAGCTGGTATTGGTAGAAAGTTTAGAAAAGCCAACCACATGGAAAGCATGCCAGTAATGAACCAGAAGTTGCGCCAATCCCAAATCGGACCAAAGTACTCTGTAATGCCGATGATGCTTTTAACTGATTTTCTTCCTACATCCCCTCTAATGATCTTACCTAAACCACGGATGTTGAATATGGTAACTTCAAATGCCTGCTTGGTACCCTTAGGAATGGCTTCTGCAAAGGTATATTGAACCCGTTGACGATCCAATAGCAACTCCGGCACAAATCCCAGTATTCCATCCGCATCCACTTGCGCAGTAAGTGTCATCAGGTCGCCGCTGCGATCAATTTCAATAGTGACTTGCTTGTCCCTATTTTCTTCCAAAATGTCCCTTAACATTTGAAAATAGTGCGCTTCTTGGCCGTTAACTGCTAAAATCAAGTCGCCAGCTTGTAAACCCGCTTTTTCAGCTTCTTTACCTTTGGCCACAACACCTACTGCATACGGTTCTAAAGTAGAGATAAAACCTTTCTCCCTTCCTTCATTATTAAGGCGTTCAATAAAATCTGCCGGAATTGGTACCTCAAGAGTCTCTCCCCTCCTGTCTATGGTATAATAACTTTCACTTCCCAACATCACATCCGGTCCTACGGCATAGCCAAAGGTGTCGAAATCCCGACCATTAACTTGAGCTATTTTATCTCCCGTTTGTAAGCCTAATTCCTGACCTAGTTCGTGTGCATAAATTCCGTGCTTATTGAATTCATCCTTGGTGACATAAGTCTCGCCATATTTATAGGTGAGGAAAATAAATATAATTACCCCTAAAATGACATTGATTATAATCCCTCCCATCATGACTATTAATCGCTGCCAGGCGGGTTTGGCTCGAAATTCCCACTCTTTTGGCTCCTCTTTGAGTTTCTCTGTGTCGAGAGACTCATCGATCATCCCTGAAATCTTCACAAACCCTCCCAGAGGGATGGCTCCTATGGAATATTCTGTTTCTCCATATTGTACACCGAATATTTTAGGCGGAAACCCGATACTATACTGTTCCACGCGCATTCCAAACACTTTGGCCGCTAGTAAGTGACCTATTTCGTGTAATCCAACCAGAATTGATAAGCTCAGTATTAACTGAGCGATCATTACAATTATATCCATTAACTAATTATCTCTATTGCTTTAATTCTTGTTTCCTTATCCGTTTCCACATAATCCTCGTAACATGGCGAAGTTATGTACGGTATTTTTGATAAACATGTTTCCACTACATCAGACATCTCCAGGAACCCAATACGTTCCTTCAAGAACTCAGATACGGCGATTTCATTTGCTGCATTTAAGATGCATGGCACATTCCCTCCCCGGTTCAAAGCTTCATAAGCGAGCGCTAAGTTACGAAATGTCTGGACATCAGGTTGCTCAAAGGTAAGTTGTGGATAATCTGCAAAATTCATACGGGGGAAATCCGACTTCAATCTTCTGGGATATGAAAGCGCAAACTGAATGGGAAGCTTCATATCCGGAAGGCCTAATTGCGCCTTGATAGACCCGTCTTCAAACTGTACCATAGAATGAATAATAGATTGCGGATGAACCAATACTTCTATTTTCTCTGCAGGTATTCCAAAAAGCCAAGTGGCTTCTATTACTTCTAACCCCTTATTCATAAGAGTTGCAGAGTCAATAGTGACCTTAGCTCCCATGTCCCAATTTGGATGTTTTAAGGCATCTGATTTTTTTACGGATTTTAAAAATTCTTCATTTTGACCTCGAAAAGGTCCACCTGAGGCTGTTAATATTAGTTTTTCTACAGGGTTGTGAAACTCTCCAATGAGGCATTGGAATATGGCAGAATGCTCTGAATCTACTGGATAAATGTTTACCCCATGCTCTTTTGCCAACGCAGTAACGATATCTCCCGCCACCACCAAAGTTTCTTTATTAGCCAAAGCAATATCCTTGCCGGCCTTAATGGCATTTATAGTGGGCAACAATCCGGCGTAGCCTACCAAAGCAGTTAATACTATATCGATTTGCTCCATGGATACTACTTCGCCTATGGCGTCACCCGTATACACTTTAATATCCAAGGGGTCGAGAGCGCTTTGAACCTTATCGTATTGGTTCACATCAGCGATAACTACCACATTTGGATTAAATACTACGCTTTGCTCGATCAACAGGTCGGCATTGGAACCTGCAGTAAGCACTTCCACCTGAAATTCATGGGGATGTGCCTGAACTACTTCAAGCGTTTGAGTTCCTATCGAACCTGTAGAGCCAAGAATGGCGATATGTTTCTTTCTATGCTCGATGGTGGCTAAATATTTTCTGCAGGGCGTTTATATAAAACCAGGGCTTTAGCAATTGTTCTGTCATTTGACAATCTGGGCACCTTGTTTTGGCCTCCTAACTTCCCTAAGGTTTTCATATAGTCGCGGAATGTATCTTCTTGTAATGAAACAATCTCCAAAGGACGTAAAATGTTTCCCACAATAAGATCGTCGTAGTAACTATTCAGTTGTTGCAGCTGCAAATTTAGATCTTTTTCAAAAGCAGACAAATTATTAGGCATTTGTGCGAACTCTATATACCATTCATGCAAAGGTAAACCTTTATCAGGGGTAACCTGAGGCGCCACCGTAAACTCCACTAGAGACACTTCAGGGTGTATTTCTAAAGTAGTTTTCATGGCATTTTCAACTTCCTCTCCAATAACATGCTCCCCAAATGCAGAAATAAAATGTTTAATACGACCGGTTACTACAATCCGGTAGGGGTTTTGTGAAACAAATTTGATGGTATCTCCAATGGAATAGCCCCAAAGTCCAGCATTACTGGTTATTATTAGAGCATAGTTGACCCCCAATTGCACTTCTGACAACGTTAAACGAGGGGCGTCTTCCTTAAAGTAATCTTCCGCTGGAATGAATTCGTAAAAAATTCCACTGTTGAGCAGCAGCAGTAGTCCATGCTGGTGTTGTAAATCTTGAAAAGCAAAAAACCCTTCGGAAGCCGGATAGAGTTCAATAGAATCAATTTCCTGACCCACACTTTCCCATAATTTCTTTCGGTAAGGTTCAAAATTTACCCCACCGTATACCAATAAGGAAAATTTTGGAAATACTTCTTTAATTGATTTTCCAGTACGCTCAATAATTTTATCGAAATACATTTGCACCCAAGGCGGATTGTTCTTTTCGTCGGTCTGGGGCCTCACAGGGATCGGGCGCCGTCGGGTGTTGTGCAGGAAGATCCGTCCGCGATCGACGCGTACCGAGCGGCCATCACGAGCGACGCCGAGAACGTGGCGGCGGCGAAGGGGCTGGCCCGGGTCGCGCTGCGCCAGCTCGATCCAGTCGGGCTCGTCGAGG
>JAJCYK010000029.1 GCA_029262935.1 Cytophagales bacterium
ATCACAAAATGTTTCGTTACGATCCGATGGTGGAACCATACCTTGATACTTCTTGGCCAATTGCCACCAGACTTTGTTGAATTCGTCTTGAGAAAGTTCGTCCGCATACAATTGCTTTTCGAAATTCGTCATAACACCTGCCGAAAAAGGTATAAACACGACATAGTTTAAGGCTTCTTTCATTAACAATTGCAATTCGTCTGTAACGGCATCTGCTGGAACCAGGTCTAAGGAGGATAAGAACGGCTTTTGCATAGCGGCTAACCCCATCAAGCTGCCTACGGCTTCATGGAAGGCCCGGTTGGCCCCACCTCTTAACAAAGGGGGTACATCTGGGTTGGTGTAAGAAATGTAATAATAGATATGACCTAATTCGTGATGGGTAGTTTCATACCATTCCGCATTGGGTGTTACGCTCATTAAACAACGAACATCTTGTTCTAAATCCATGTGCCAAGCAGAAGCATGATTGTTCTTTTTGTATTCCACGCCTTCCGCTAGGGGATACAAGCTTGATTTAGTATAAAAAGACCCAGGGAGTGAATCAAACCCCAGACTCATGTAGAAGCGCTCCGCCTGTTTAATCAGCCATTCCGGCTCTTTGGAGTTCAAAACGCCGTCCAAATCTAATCCTGAAACCTCCTGCATAGCAGACCAATCTTGCCCCCATCGGTTTGGAAGCCAGTGTGCCGGTAGATAATCTGGGACTTCCTGACCATACTTTTTGGCTAACTCATAACGGGCATAAGTGTGCAATTCGCGATAAAGTGGCCATACGTCTTTTACCATTTGATTACACATTTCCAACATCTCGTCGGTGGTCATTCCATAATCAGAAACCTGGTAAGCAAAATAGTTGTCATAGTCCAACGCTTGTACTGTTTGATTGCGCAACCCTCTTAGCTCTGTTAAACCACTTTTAAGTTCACCACCCACTTCTTTACTGACTTCCCAAGCTTGTTGTCTTCGATCCAAATCAATTTCGTCTTTCAGAATTTCATCTAGGTCGTTGGTGCTAACGCTATTGCCATCGAGTTGAAAGTCAAACCCAAACAACTTCTCTGTTTGGGAATTCTCTGCAGCAATTCGCGACTTTACTAGGTCCTCAACGATTGCCGGATTGTTAGCCGCATCATAAAGAATGGTTTCTAATTGCTTAATTTGTATGTCGGTTAGCCGTTCAGGGGAGGCCAAAAATGATTTCGCTTTCTCAATGTTGTCGATGCTTCCGGTAAAAGCAGATAAAGCTTCATCTGCCAATTGTGATCTATGGGCATTACTGGTATCTCCAGTTACGATATGAGTGTTTGAGGACCAGGCGGCCTCGGCAGATTCCAGGTACAAAGGAGACCTTGTTTGTTGATATTCGGTTAAAAATTCCTGGACGCCAATCGGAGGCTCCGGAGCTGGTTTTTGACAGGCAAATACGGAGAGAATTAATAAACAACTAGTTTTGGTAATGTTCATAACTATTCAACTTTTAGAAATCGCTTTAAATTAACCAGATGGTTACGCAAAGCTTGATTTTGGGTAGTAGCACCATCCCATTGATCTCCCAAGTAGATGTCGCCTGAAATGATGTGCCGTATATAAAACTTATGGACCATATTGGAACCGTCGTCATGAGGTTCCGGGTAATTTAACAATCTACGGACTGAGGCTTCTGAAGCATGCAAGCTCAATAACACATATTGAAATCCGCCTCGGCGCAATATGTCTTCACCAACACCATAATCTACCAATTCATACTTATAGGGATAGGGTTCCAATGTGCTTTTCAATTGTTGATTAGCCGGTAGTTGTAAATTCTCGGGATTATCTTTTCCAATTAACGGAACGGCCAACTTGTCTAATTTTAAATCTGCCTGAAAGCTTTCAAAACGATTGTTTTTGAAAATACGGGTGTCACTAAACATTTCAGGAATGTCTATTACTAAAAAATTGCCCAGCTCTGGACCACTACTTCGCACAGCGTTCGCCAGGTTTTCCAAAATTGAAGATAATTCAGGGCCCGAAGTGTGCCAGGTTTGAGCTTTTGCGTCCAAAAATCCTTCGTCATCGGTTGTGGGGACAATGGAAAGTTGAAAATTACCGCCATCCAAATTTAGCAAGACCACTTGGGAAATATCCCTTACAGACAAAGTCTCAAAGTAAGACCGAGTAGCATCAACACCCGCATTTAAATCCTGCCACTGATAATAAGCAACTGCATCGATGTTAAGATCGGCCAGGGTACTGTGTAGTTGAGTGGCTACCGTTTTCCAATGCTGGGGGTGACTTTCTACCACTGGCGGAATCTGCAAAAATACGGCAGTGCGTGTAGACAGTAGTTCTTCTGGCAAAGTATTGCCTTGAGTAATATTTTGATAGGCTACTTCCAAAGGTGTTTGACCTTGGGCAACCCAGGAAATAAAAAATGCAAAAAGAAAGATCGCAATTCGATACATATTAGCCATTTCATTAAAAATACGATGGAAATACCTATTTAAAAACGCAGTGCTTTTGATTTATTGAAAAAGTTGTTAAAATATATTGTACAATATAATTCTAAGGACTTTGCAAATAGCTGAACTTAACCAATATCTGGGCAACATAGATATTTACCTATTGGACCAAATACTTAAACAGAGGTTTGATTCAGACATGAAAGTGCTGGATGCAGGATGTGGCGAAGGTCGCAACTTGATGTATTTTATTAACAGTGGTTACGATGTTAGGGCCATTGACGCTAATCCAGAAGCCATTCGGCTTTTACAATTTTTGGCACGATCCCAAAACCCCAGTTTAGAAAAGGACCGATTCCAGGTAGGAGATTTAGGACGCATGCCGTATCCGGATGGCACATTTGATTTAATCCTGG
>JAJCYK010000030.1 GCA_029262935.1 Cytophagales bacterium
AAAACAATTTGAGGATGCAGTATCATACGGGGGATGGGCCATAGATATCCACCCGGCCGATGGGGTCTTCAGTGAAAAACCGGGATGTAACCAATGGCACAGCAAAGGGGTGTATCAAATTCCATATCGCTGCCTTTTCAGTGAAAATATAGACAACCTGTTTCTGGCCGGACGTATTATTAGTGCTTCACATCTGGCATTTGGATCTACCCGGGTGATGATGACTTGTGCACACACCGCTCAGGCAGTGGGCATGGCTGCCGCTATTGGAATAAAAAACTCATGGAAACCGGCCGACCTATTACTAAACAACAGGATTAAAACTTTACAGGAAAAACTGATACAGTCAGGGCAATTCCTTCCAGGAGTACCCTTGTCTCTCAGCAATGATTTTAAAATAACAGCCTCCTCTGAATTATCTTTAAATACCCTGCCGTTTGATGGCCCCTGGAAGGCCCTTACCTTTAGTACTGCCCAACTGATCCCTTTGGCTGCTGGCCTAACACCTACATTTGAATTGGAATTGCAGGTCAAAAAAGATACACAACTAATCGTTCAGCTTAAACACAGCTCCAAATCCACTAATTACACGCCAGATGTACTATTGGAAGAACAGCAGATCGCGCTGACAATCGGTGTACAAAGAGTAGTATTGGATTTTAACACCCAAATAGCAGAAGATTGTTACGCATTTCTCTGCCTGCTGGAAAACCCGGAAGTGTCTGTTAAGTGCTCTAATACGAGAATTACCGGATTGGTTACTGTCTTTAACAAGCAGAACAAAGCAGTTTCTAATTTTGGACGTCAGGAACCTGACCCTGGGATAGGATTCGACTCTTTTGAGTTCTGGACACCCGAACGTAGACCAGATGGACACAATTTAGCCATGTCCATCGATCCTCCACTTGCTTGCTTTGCCGTGGCTAACCTGAGCAATGGATATTACCGACCGTATCGGCAACCCAATGCCTGGGTGGCTGGACTAGAAGATCCGTTTCCAGAACTACACCTTAATTGGAGGCTTCCAAAAACCATTAATAAGATCCTGTTTAGTTTCGATACCGATTTTGACCATCCCATGGAATCATCCATCTGGGGTCATCCTGAACGGGTAATGCCTTTTGTAGTTCAGGAATATCAGGTATTTGATGAAAATAATCAGATGATCTTTGAACAAAAATCCAATCACAACACTCGAAACGAAATTTGTTTTCCATCGCCCATTGAAACCAATGCCTTAACCATTCGTTTTATTAGGGCATCAGAAAATGTGCCTGTAGCAGTATTTGGGGTAAGTATCAAATGACAACTTTATGCCAGCCCTAGATTATGTCGTAATTGTCTTGTTTGCCGCAATGATCTTGATTGCGGGTTTGGCCTTTACAGGTTCGGGCCGTTCCATGAAATCGTTTTTTGCTGCAGGCGGTGGACTCCCCTGGTGGTTGAGCGGGCTGTCCCTGTTTATGAGCTTTTTTTCAGCAGGCACCTTTGTAGTCTGGGGCTCAATAGCCTATGAATATGGATGGGTAGCCATTACCATCCAATGGATGATGGCCCTGGGCGGGTTTGCTATTGGTTTTTATATCGCACCCAAGTGGAGAAAAGCAGGAGTACTGACCGTTGGTGAATATTTGGGAAGTCGTTTTGGTGCTCCACTGAAACAATTCTATAGCTACTTGTTCTTAATGTTGAGCTTTGTAACTACGGGAGCCTTTTTATACCCGGTGGCTAGACTGTTTAATGTCTCTAGCGGGATTTCGGTAGAGATTTCAATTATTGCCATTGGGATGGTAGTAATTGCTTACACCACGGCAGGCGGATTATGGGCTGTTGTGATTACAGACGTACTACAATTTGTGATTCTATTTGCGGGGTTGATCATAGTGCTCCCACTAGCTTTTCAGCAAATAGGTGGCCCCGGCCAGTTTGTTGAACTTGCCCCTAAAGATTTTTTCAAGCTAACCAATGGTGAGTATACTATTGGTTTTCTGCTTGCCTTTTTGGTTTACAACATCGTATTTATTGGTGGTAATTGGGCTTACGTCCAGAGATATACCAGCGTCTCCTCGGGGAAAGATGCAAAAAAAGTGGCCTGGCTCTTTGGCACCCTGTATCTTATCAGTCCTGTTCTTTGGATGGTACCTCCTATGATCTTTCGTGAATTAGAAGGGGGAAATTTAGTTGGATTGGATAATGAAGGAGCCTTTTTCTTGATGTGCAAAAGGGTGTTGCCTACGGGTATGCTTGGTCTGATGTTGGGCGGAATGATTTTTGCGACTGCCAGTTCCGTAACCACTACCCTGAACATGTCGGCAGCCGTTTTTACCAACGACATTGTAAAAAAAGTAAAGAGCACCATCTCAGACGGGAATCTTATGAAGATAGCCAGGATATCAACGGTGGTATTGGGACTTTTAACTATTGGGGTGGCTTTGCTAGTACCTAGATTAGGGGGAATTGTCGAAGTAGTGCTTAGTGTTGGAGCCATCACTGGGGGGCCACTGTTTGCACCGCCTATTTGGGCTTTGTTTTCTAATCGACAAACCGCGTTCTCTATTATTACCTCTACACTCTTAGGGCTTGGTATTAATTGCTTTTTTAAATTTTTGTCGCCTTTGATGCTGGATATTCAACTAGACCGGGCCGAAGAAATGCTGGTGGGTGTTATGATTCCGTTGGGGATACTGGGAATTTTTGAAATCTTACTTCCGTTACAAAAGACTCAACCTGAAACTACCACGCAGATCGAACCATCAACGGAGTCTCATTCTGATTCACAAAACGTTTTGGCCTTGAAGGTTATGGGTATTACCCTGATATCCATTGGACTTTTGATTATTGGACTTGGAACGCTTGATCCATCTTCTCAGGTCATTGTAATTGCCACAGGTTCGGTAGTTCTTGCCATTGGATTGTTGTTGCTTAGGAAATTTAAGATCCAAAAAAACAAAAAGGACTCACACTTAATAAGCGGTTAAGCAAGACCCAGGGGTTCTCTTCGAAATAGGTGTCACTTTCTTCTTGATTGGCCAAGGCATAATGAGTAATTGGTAAGATAAGGGGTATTCATCGCTAATGGCCTTTACCGACACCACTATTAACCGTTTGGTTAAACCATTTAGTTAAATCTACGTAAAGATAGATATGCATGAAGCGCTTACCACCGAACAAAGAATCAAAGAAGCCGCCAGAAAGGTGTTTATCCGCAAAGGGCTAGCCGGTGCCAGAATGCAGGAAATAGCCGATGAGGCCAACATCAACAAGGCTATGCTCCATTATTATTATCGCAATAAAGAACAATTATTTAAAAACATATTCGAGGAAGTGGTAGGTGAATTTGGCCCCAAAATCATGGGGGTTTTGGGTTCTGACTTACCACTAAAGGAGAAAATCAGCGCTTTTGTAACACAGTACTTGGGCATGCTGAATGCCAACCCTTTCATTCCCCTATTCCTATTTAGTGAGCTTAGAAACCAGCCTGAGGAAGTCATTGAAAAAGTGGGAATAAGGAGTAGTGGTATGCTGGATCAGCTTGACAAACAACTAAAGCGAGAGGCCAAGGCTGGCAGGATTAAGCCTGTGTCCACCGCCCAATTTATCGTCAACCTAATATCTTTATCGGTTTTTCCCTTTTTGGCCCAACCTTTAGTGCAGGGAATTTTTGCTATGGATGAAAAGCAGTTCAATCAATTTATTGAGGAAAGAAAAACAGTAATACCCGAATTTATCATGTCCGCCATTACCATAAAAAAAGAGGTAACTTAACTATGAAACCAGGATACCTAACGAACGGATTAGTGCTATTGGCTCTATTTCTACTGGAGGCGCCATTGGTACAGGGACAAAAGCTTTCTCTAAAACAATGCTATGAAGTTGCACAAGAGCTGAGCCCCGTTAGTAAGCAAAAACTTTATTATGCTTCCATTGCCCACTTAAGGGATAAAAATGCCTCTAAACTAAATTATCCAAGCCTCCAGCTAAACGGTCTGTCCAGTTATCAATCGGATGTTTTCTCTCTTCCATTCTCAGCACCTAATATGGAAAATCCCGAGATCCCTAAGGACAGGTATCAGCTAGCGCTTAGCCTTAACCAAAGAATTTATGATGGCAACCAAGTCAAACGAACCCGTGATGCGGCGTTGGCCGAAGCGAAAGTTAATGAGCAACAAGTAGCCGTCACCTTGTATCAGATTAAAGAAGTGATCAATCATCTGTTTCTGGGGGCACTGATTATCCAAGAAAACGAAAAGATCCTGGACACTTTAAAAGTTACCCTAACCAAACAGTTGAACGAAGTGGAATCCAGAGTAAGAAATGGGGTGTTACTGGCCAGTAACGCTAACATTTTGAAGAAGGAGATCTTAACCACCGAGCAGCAATTAATTGAAGTACGAAATAACAAAAAAGCCCTACTCCAAATGCTGGCGGGATGGATTGAAAAAGAAATACCCAGCACTACCTTACTGGAAACACCGATTTTGGAACCTATAAGTAGTGAGGCTTTGGTTATTAACCGTCCTGAAATGATGTTATTTAAATTTCAGGCTCAACGAATAGAGGCCGATCAGTCATTGTTGGCCATAAAGAATTACCCAAAAATTTCGGCATTTGTAAATGGAGGAATTTCCCGTCCCAATCCCTACAATTTCTTTCGAACAGATCTTTCCGGTTACTATCTAGCTGGCTTTAAGTTGCAATGGAATTTCCTGGACTGGGGTCGCAATAAAAACGACTTGAAAGTATTGGACCTTCAAAAGAAATTATAACCAGCAACAAAGATGATTTCGAAAGAAACACGTCTATTGCTCTGCTGAAGACCAGTTCCGATATTCAAAAATTGGAAGCACTGATAGGAAAAGATCAGGAAATCCTAGCCCTGCAAAACGAAATTGTGAAAGAATCTTTCGCCCAACTGCAAAATGGACTTATTACTTCTACGCAATACATCATTGAGCTTAACAACGAAACTAGAGCCCGGATAAACGCTATTATCCATGAGCTGGAACTTATTCAAACGAAGGTCGATCTGTTGGTAAAATCGGGAAATATTTAAAATACGGTTATGGTTATGAAAAATGCAATTCCCTTTTTGATATTAGTGGCAACTGTTGCTTGTCAAGTTGACAGCACATCTGATGCCTACGGAAACTTTGAAGCTACCGAAGTGATTGTTTCGGCAGAAGCTACGGGACGATTGATTGATTTTTTCGCCGAAGAAGGAAGTGGGGTTAAAAAAGGTCTGAAGCTGTGAGTAGTGGATACTACGCAATTATATCTCCAGAAACAGCAATTCATTTACAACATTGCCGCTTTAAAAAGTAAAATACAAGATGTGAAAGTGCAGGTGAATGTTTTGCAAGAGCAAAAAGAAAACCTGGTCCGTGAAAAAAGGCGTTTAGAAAATTTATTCAGTGACCATGCTGCTACCCAAAAACAGCTGGATGATATCAACGGAGAGATCCAGGTGGTCGATAGCCGTATGCTGGCTACACACAGCCAAATGAGCACCTCAAACCAAGGAACCCTCAGTGAAATAGCCCCTATGGAAATGCAGGTAGCCCAAATTAACGATCAATTGAAGAAAAGCTATGTTACCTCCCCTATCGATGGAGTCGTACTCTCGAAATATGCCGAACGAGGCGAATTTGTCTCCACAGGTAAGCCCTTGTTCAAAGTGGCGGACCTAAAAACAATGGAACTAAGGGTGTACGTGAGCGGGGATCAGTTGGCTGACCTACAGTTAGGCCAAATCGTGGAAGTGCTGATAGATAAGGACAAAAAAACCAATCGCGTTTTGCAAGGGAAAATTAGTTGGGTTTCTTCTCAAGCCGAATTCACTCCCAAAATTATACAGACTAAGGAAGAGCGGGTAAACCTTGTTTACGCGCTGAAAGTAGCTACTCTCAACGACGGAACTTTAAAAATTGGGATGCCGGGTGAAGTTAATTTTAAGGCAGATGCCAAGTGAGTCACATGGAAAATTTAGCTATCAAAACCGATGAAATAATAAAACGGTATGGTGACGTGAAAGCACTTAAGGGGATCAATTTGCAGGTATCTCCAGGAACCCTTTTTGGTTTGATCGGGCCGGATGGTGCAGGAAAAACTTCGTTGATCAGAATACTAGCTACCCTAACGCTGCCAGATGCGGGAAAAGCACATGTATTGGGTCATGAAGTCGTACGCGAATACCGCACGATCAGGAATAAAATTGGGTATATGCCTGGCCGGTTTTCTCTTTACCAAGATTTATCAATCTTGGAGAATTTGCAATTGTTTGCTGCGATTTATGAGACCTCAATCGAAAAGAATTACCATCTGATCAAAGATATTTATCAGCAGATCGAGCCATTCAAAGACCGCAAAGCAGGCCAACTATCCGGTGGAATGAAACAAAAGTTAGCCTTGTCCTGCGCTTTGATCCACGAACCGGAGATCTTGTTTTTGGATGAGCCCACTACGGGTGTGGACCCGGTATCGCGCAATGAGTTTTGGGATATGTTGAAGGATCTGAAGCAAAAAGGCATTACCATATTTGTATCCACACCTTATATGGATGAGGCCAAACTTTGTGACCAAGTAGGATTAATACAGGACGGAGCACTTTTAAGCGTAAATACCCCGGCGAGAATAGTCGATAATTACAGCCGGCCTTTGTATGCGATAAAATCAGCCAACACTTACAAACTACTACAGGATTTAAAAGCATATCCGCAAGCCCTTTCGGTTTTTCCTTTTGGAGAATACATCCATTATACCGATCAAAGGGGAGAAGTTTTAATAGAAGAGTTAAAAAACTATTTGGCAAC
>JAJCYK010000031.1 GCA_029262935.1 Cytophagales bacterium
ATGTACTCGGTGTCCTTCTCAAATAAAGTATAAGCCTTTAAGAGTTGATTGGTAGAGTGAATTCGTTGTGATTTAACAGAATAATCCCTGATAAGGTCTTCTTTTTGTTTTAGTTGTTCGGGTTCTGATAAATTCTCATCCCCTTCAATAGAAGCTACTTCCATTCCGATGTCGGGCATGATAAAGAATTTTGGATCTTCGCCCTCGCCAGTAATTAAGTCTATGCCTCTTTCCGTTAGTTCAATGTTGTTGTTCTTTTCATCAATGGTGAAATACAATGGCTCATCGGCCTCTGGCATCATCTTCTGATTGTCCTGCAAATAAAAGTTTTCTGTTTTTTGCAAGATTTGTCTGATACCCGTTTCACTGAGAAACTTAATCAGGGGTTTATATTTAGGAAGCCCTCGATGCACCCTAAATAGGGCCAGGCCTCCGTCTTTTTCATCTCCGGCCGTTAACAGCTTTTTAGCTTCCTGTAAGTTTAATGATGCAAGCTTTTTCTGAGCATCTACAAGTTTTCCGATCCGAGGTTTTAAATCATAAAACTCGTGTTCGTCACCTCTGGGTACAGGTCCTGAAATGATCAAAGGTGTTCTGGCATCATCCACTAACACAGAATCCACTTCATCTATCATGGCAAAATGATGTTTCCGCTGTACCAGCTCCTTGGGCTCCTTCGACATGTTGTCTCTCAGGTAGTCGAATCCAAACTCGTTGTTGGTCCCGTAGGTGATGTGTGCTTGATAAGCGTTACGTCGCTCTTCAGAATTAGGTTGGTGCTTATCAATGCAATCCACTTTTAATCCGTGAAATTGAAAAATTGGAGCCATCCATTCGGAGTCCCGTTTCGCCAAATAGGTGTTTACAGTAACGATGTGGACTCCCCGGTCTGCCAAGGCATTCAAAAATGCCGGTAAAGTAGCCACTAAGGTTTTTCCTTCACCTGTGGCCATTTCAGCAATTTTTCCTTGGTGTAGTACAACTCCCCCGATCAATTGCACATCATAATGCAACATGTCCCAAGTAATTTCATTTCCCCCTGCTAGCCATTTGTTATGCCAAATGGCTTGTTCGCCGGACAACTCCACATTTTGGTATTGCTGAGCCAGCGCTTTATCTTCTAATGTAGCCTGAACGACCAACTTTTCTTGGTCCTTAAACCTACGAGCAGTTTCTTTTATCACTGCAAAAGCCAATGGCAGCACTTTTAGCAGCACCTCCTCCAAAGCTTCGTTTCTTTGTTCCTCTAGGCTGTCAATTTCTTTAAAAACATCCTCTTTTTGGTGGATATCCAAGTCTGGATTGGAGGCTATATTTTGATGGAGTTGGGCAATGTTCTTGTCGATTTCTGAAAGGCTTTCATTTATGGAGCTTCTAATTTCCAGGGTTTTGCCACGAAGGTCATCATCACTGATTTTATTTAAGGCTTCGTATTCCTCATTAATGTAGGCTACATAAGGAAATACTTCCTTAATATCCTTTTCGGATTTGGTTCCAAATACTTTAGCAATTCCTTTGCTAATAAAATCTAACATACCAAAACAGGTTTATTCCTTAAATTTAAAAGGATTTTAAATAATTATGTAGGTAGTTTGCAAAAACCGTACTAAGCCACAGTACTATGTCAAATTGGCGGGTTTGGAAACGGTGAGGAATCAATACTGATAGGTCCCTTTAAAAACTTCCTTGGCAGGACCAATAAGATAGACCTCTTCGAATTCCCCTTTTTCGTTGGACCGAAATGATACCATTAACTTTCCACCACTGGTATGCAAGGGAATCGGGCTGGAGAAACCCTGTGCGGATAGGGCCAAAGCCACTGCGGTTACCCCAGTTCCGCAAGATAATGTTTCGTTCTCTACACCTCGCTCATACGTTCTAACCTTTAAATGATCCCCCTGCACTTCCACAAAATTAACGTTGGTCCCAGCGGGTTCATAAGCGGCACTGTATCTTATGGCACTGCCTTCAGATACAACATTTACCTGGTCAACTTCTGAGACAATCTTGACATAGTGAGGCGATCCGGTATTTACAAAATAAGCTTCATCTGGATGCTCTATTACAGCCACATTCGGCATCTTAATATGGATCATATCACCCTTTATAAATCCATGATGTGGACCATCAACTGCCAAAAATTGAGATGATGTGGCGGCCATTCCCAGTTGATTTGCAAAATGCAACGCGCAGCGGGAACCGTTGCCACATAAGCTTTGCGAACCATCAGGATTAAAATAGACCATTTCGAATTGGTAGTCGGGGTGATTTCGAAGCAGTATTACTCCATCTGCTCCAATACCAAAGCGACGATGACACAACTGCCCAATCAATGGGGTATTCTCCCCTTCAAAATGCCGCAAGCGGTCATCTATCATGACAAAGTCGTTGCCAGTACCTTGATATTTGTGGAAATGGATTACGCCCATAAGTAAGGTAAGCTGCTCCCCGAAATCTGAAAGTAGCTCCGCTATCTTATACTAAATTATAATCATAAACTTGCACTTTATCCCAAAGGGTAGCACAGGTTTCTATGAACTCCAGGTGAATGGGATCACCTTGATAACTATCATGATCTTCCATGTTTTTGAATCTAACATTGTAAGAAAAGGAGTAGCTGTTATCCACTACATCTCTGGCCTCAGTAGAGGCCGGAACTCCAATGTGTCCGGATTCTATTGTAGATACTGTGAGCAATTTCTTTAAACCTGCTTTAAGACTTTGGTGGGCTACTTGATCTTGAGGATCCTTCAGCCAAAAATATACTTGATGCACTAACATTTTTGATTCTTGGTTTTCCGCAGCGCTGGAAATAGGCCAACTTACTAACCCTATAGCTGCACCAACGGCGGCTAGTTTTTCCATGAACGTTCTGCGATTGGTTTTCATAAACTTTAAAATTTGTATTCGACAAGCAAATTAGTTAAAAACCACATAAAAAAGGGCCGATTCTTATCGAATCGACCCTTGATATATAGTTAGTCTAATTAGATTTTCTCTTTGATACGAGCGGCCTTGCCTTGTTTTCCTCTCAAGTAGTATAACCTGGCTCGACGTACTTTCCCTTTTCTAATTAGCTCAATCTTGTCTAGATTCGGGCTAAGGATAGGGAAAATCCTTTCGATACCCACACCATTGCTCACTTTCCTTACTGTGAAAGTCTCGCCGTTGGAGTTTGGATTTCTTTTTTGAATGACCGTTCCTCTAAATTGCTGCACTCTTTCTTTATTTCCTTCTCGGATCTTAACGTGTACGTTTACCGTATCACCGGCGTGGAAATTAGGATGGTTGGCACGCGCACTAGCGCTCTCTGTCTCAACCAATTTTATCAAATCACTCATGGTACTGTCTTCAAAATGGACTGCAAATATAGGAATATTTTTTAAATACCAAGCTGCAAAAATTCAAAATATTTACTTTGACTTGTTACTACTTTTACTTCCGGAAGGCCGGCGAGATTCTGTTCGTTTTACCGATTCATCAAATCGCCACTGTTCAATGTTTTTCTCATGACCGCTAAGCAGTATCTCTGGGACGTTCAGTCCTCGAAAATTTGCTGGTCTGGTAAACACCGGCGGTGCTACTAATCCATCCTGGAAAGAATCGGTAAGCGCTGAGGTTTCATCTGAAAGTACTCCTGGTAATAACCGGATTACGGCATCAGCTAGTACAGCTGCCGGTAGTTCTCCTCCAGATAGCACATAATCCCCAATACTAATCTCTCTGGTCACAAAATGCTCTCGTACTCTTTCATCGACCCCTTTGTAATGTCCACAAAGTAAGATCACATGGTCAAATAGACTGACTTCATTGGCTACGGACTGGTTTAAGGGAACTCCATCTGGACTTAAATAAATAATTTCTTGATATTCCCGCGCCTGCTTTAAGTGCTCGAGGCAATTTACTATGGGTTCAATCATCAATACCATCCCGGCTCCACCACCGTAAGCGTAATCATCAACAGTACGATGTTTGGTAACAGTATAATCCCTAAGATCATGAATCTTTAAATCCACCAAGTTTTTGTCCTGTGCTCTCTGCACTATGGAGTGATGTAAAAAACTCGATAACAAATCCGGTAGGACAGTAATAATATCAATCCTCATGATCGTTATTTTCTTCATTTAAATAGATGTCCAACAATCCCTCTGGCAAGGTTGTGCTGATTTCGTTTTGCTCCCGATTAAACCCAAGAACGATATCATCAGTGAAGGGAATCAATACTTCATGGTTTTGATACCGCATTCCGATTAATAATTGAGGTGTCTGGTCATAGAGTGCAGTGACATTTCCCAGTGGACCCGCGTTGGTGTCTACTACTAAGCAACCTATGATTTCATGAAAGTAGAATTCCGATCCTGCCAATGCTGGCAATTGAGTTAGCGGCAAGTACATGGAGCTACCAACCAACGCTTTTGCCTCATCTTGGTTTCCTGCCTCCTCAAACTTCACAATTAGCTTGCGCCCTTGTGGTTTAAGGTATTCAATAAAAAATGGAATCAGTGGGCCGGAACCGGGTTGGCTCAGGAGCACTGATTCCAATTTGTAATAGGATTCAGGTTGATCTACATCTAGTAACACATGAACTTCTCCTCGAAGTCCATGAGTGCCGTGGATATGGCCTAATTCAAAGCAAGCATCAACGTTCATGATGCCTTATGTTTATTTCTCTTCTTTTGGTGGCGCCTTTTCAACAGGAGCGTCCGCAGCTGGTGCTTCTTCAACAGGAACCTCTGCAGCTGGTGCTTCTTCAACAGGAGCCCCTGCAGCTGGTGCTTCTTCAACAGGAGCTTCTGCCGCTGGTGCTTCTTCAACAGGAACTTCCGCCGCTGGTGCTTCTTCAGCAGGAGCTTCCGCCACTGGTGCTTCTTCAGCAGGAGCTTCCGCCGCTGGTGCTTCTTCAGCAGGAGCCTCTGCCGCTGGTGCTTCTTCAGCAACAGCACTCTCAGCAGCTACAATACCAGCAGCCTTTTTCTTAATTGCCTCTGCCCTTGCTTCCTTAACTTTACGCTCGGCCTCGAATCGTTCCTTGGCCTTCGCTGCTTGTGCTTGATCAAGCTGATCAATTTTGGCGGTTACTTTAGCATTTTTGTCGTTTAGCCAAGCCTCTAACTTCTTATCGGCTTCTTCCTGACTAATTGCACCTTTTATTACTCCAACCTGCAAATGCTTACGCATCATGATTCCTTTATAGGATAGCATGGCTCGTACCGTATCGCTAGGTTGAGCTCCCTTCATTACCCAGTCAAAAGCTCGATCTTCTAACAGATCTATTGTGGCGGGGTCAGTATTGGGATTGTACGTACCAATTTTTTCAATAAAACGGCCATCTCTTGGAGACCTGGCGTCCGCTACGACCACGTCGTACAGTGCCAATTTCTTGCGTCCTCGACGCGCTAATCTAATTTTTACAGACATTTGTAGGTTAACTTTATGTGGATCACGTCCATTTTTAAGGACTGCAAAGGTAGTGTAATTTTTAAATATACCAAAGCAATAACTCAAAGTGTTACAGACTTTCCTCTGGCATAGACTTATCATTTAAATACGTTTTCTCTCAGAACATTACATATTTAAATTCGTATAAACGGTTATACGGTTTTCTTATTTGAAGCTCGTTGCCTACCTTTGGTTAATCTCCTAAAATTGCCATGGACCCATACTCATATATATCCAATGCGCACGGCTCTTACATTGATGAGCTATATGCTGCTTACCAAAGTGATCCACAATCTGTTGATGCCAGTTGGCGCTTGTTTTTTGAAGGTTATCAGTTTGCGCAATCGCAAGGAGATGCCCCCACAGTTGCTGGAGGTAGTTACAAAGAAGTGCAAGCGCGCTATTTGATTCATGCATATCGCAGTCGAGGGCATCTAAAATCCGATACCAACCCCGTTAGGCCCAGAAAAGACCGTAAAGCACGATTGGACCTTGAGCACTTTGGTCTTTCTGAAGATGATTTGGAATTGGAGTTTGATGCTGGTAAAACCATTGGCATCGGTCGGGCCAAACTCAAGGACATTGTGAAGGCATTAAAGTCCATATACGAAGGTCCCGTTGGATTTGAGTATATGTACATACGAGAGCCCGAGATATTAGAATGGTTCACCATAAAGTCAGAAAAAGAAGCTTTAAACTTCCGCCCTAGTTCTGATGAAAAGCAACGCATTCTTTATAAGCTCAATGAGGCCGTAGTTTTCGAGAATTTCCTACATACAAAATATATTGGGCAAAAGCGCTTTAGTTTGGAAGGTGGAGAGACAACAATCCCTGCTCTTGACTCAATAATAAACAATAGCGCGGAACTGGGAGTCGAAGAAGTGGTCATTGGTATGGCACATAGGGGCCGCCTAAACATATTGGCCAATATCATGGGGAAAACCTACGAGCAAATCTTTAATGAATTCGAAGGTACACAGCCCGATTTGACAATGGGCGATGGAGACGTGAAATATCATATGGGGTTTTCAAGTGAAATAATCACACCCACAGGCAAAACAGTAAATCTTAAACTATCACCAAACCCCTCTCACCTGGAAGCTGTAGACCCCGTCGTACAAGGGTTTTCTCGAGCTAAAATTGACAAGCAGTACAACTCTGATGAGGATAAGGTGCTGCCAATTCTGATCCATGGAGATGCTGCGGTGGCTGGGCAAGGTCTTGTTTATGAGGTTGCCCAGATGTCCAAATTGGAAGGTTATAAGACCGGAGGCACTATACATTTTGTTATTAACAATCAAGTGGGATTCACCACGGATTTTGGAGAAGCCCGGTCTAGCATCTATTGTACGGATGTAGCTAAAACCATCGATGCTCCCGTGCTACATGTGAATGGAGATAATCCAGAAGCTGTTATTTTCTGCACCAAACTAGCTGCCGAGTTTAGGCAACGGTTTAATCGAGACATCTTTATTGACATGGTCTGCTATCGGCGCCATGGGCATAATGAAAGTGATGAACCAAAGTTCACGCAACCAAGTTTGTACAACATAATCTCAAAACACCCAAATCCAAGAGAGGTATACAATAAGAAATTGATTGAAAGAGGTGATGTTGATGCCGCAATGGCCAAGAATATGGATAAGAAGTTCCGAGGCCTGCTGCAAGATCGACTGAACATGGTGAAACAGCAAAAATTGGAGTATACCTATCAACCCATGGAGGAGGAATGGCGTAGCATGCGCAAATCTGATCCCAAGGACTTCGATAAATCCCCAGATACTTTTGTAACAGAAAAGGTGATAGAACAAGTAGGTAATGCCTTGATAAAACTGCCTGCGGGTTTTAAGCCGATTAAACAGATAGAAAAGCAGCTTAAGCAGAGGCAAGAAATGTTCTTCGAAAAGAAAGAACTCAATTGGGCCTCAGCCGAATTACTGGCCTATGGTTCGTTACTGTTGGAAAAACGTCTCGTGCGACTTTCAGGTCAAGACAGCCGTCGAGGTACTTTTTCTCATAGGCATGCGGTATTGCGAGACGCCTCTACAAATGAATCCTATTCCAGTTTGGATTTTATCGCAGAGGGCCAGGAGAAATTCGATGTCCACAACTCGTTACTTTCTGAATTTGGGGTGTTAGGATTTGAATTCGGCTATGCAATGGCCAATCCTAATGCACTAGTAATTTGGGAAGCACAGTTTGGGGATTTTGCCAATGGGGCTCAAGTGATGATTGATCAGTTTATTACCGCTAGTTACACTAAGTGGCACCGCATGAACGGTCTGGTACTACTGCTTCCTCATGGTTATGAGGGTCAGGGCCCAGAGCACAGCAATGCGCGTCCAGAACGGTTCTTACAAATGGCTGCTGGCTGGAATATGTTTGTTGCGAATATTACTACACCTGCCAATCTGTTTCATGTATTCAGACGCCAATTGGTCCTACCGTTTAGGATGCCTTTGATCATTATGTCTCCCAAATCCCTGCTTAGACACCCGAAAGTGGTCAGCCCTATTGAAGACTTCTCACAAGGTGGTTTTAAGGAAATTATCCCCGACACCTACGTTACCAACAGTCAGGTAAAGAAAGTACTGCTCTGTTCTGGAAAGATCTTTTACGAGCTTCAGGAGAGACAACTAGAGAAAAAACGCAAGGATGTAGCGATTATAAGAGTTGAGCAGCTCCATCCGTTTCCCAAAAAACAAATACTGAAAGAGCTCAAAAAATACAAATCCAAGCACATTCATTGGGTTCAGGAAGAACCAGAAAACATGGGGGCTTGGGCTTTTATTTTACGTTCCTTCCGGGAAGTAAAAAAAGACATCATTTCACGACGAGCTACGGCATCAACCGCTACGGGTTTTCATGGAGTGCATCAGAATGAGCAAAACGATATTATAGAACGAGCCTTTTCTTAGGCTTCAACCGAATCATTATGAGTTTAGAAATCAAAGTACCAGCTGTTGGAGAGTCCATAACCGAGGTTACTATTGGGCAATGGTTAAAGCAAGATGGTGACTATGTAGCGTTGGACGAAATCATTTGTGAGCTTGAATCAGACAAGGCGTCATTTGAGTTGAACGCGGAAGCTGCAGGTATCTTAAAGATAAAAGCACAGGAAGGAGATACGCTAGATATTGGAGCTGTTATCTGTGAAATAGATACGGAATCCAGTGTAACGAAGGCCGAGGTTGAACCAGTCGCTGATGCTACACCGGAATCCAAAGAAACTGGCGCGGCACCGACTAAGGCCGGTGAAATCATTGAAATGAGGGTTCCTGCTGTAGGTGAATCCATTACTGAAGTTACATTAGGGGCCTGGATAAAGAATGATGGTGATTTTGTTTCTTTGGACGAAAACATTGCGGACATCGAGTCAGATAAGGCTTCCTTTGAACTACCTGCTGAAGCCACCGGAATTTTAAGAATAGTGGCCGCGGAGGGCGATACCCTGGAAATAGGAGCCTTGATTTGTAAAATTGAAGTATCAAATGTGGCACCCACTCCCGTAGCATCCTCCGATGAGCCTCCCAAAAGCACCTCGCCAGTGCCCAAGGACTCTTCATATGCGGAAGGGCACCCTTCACCTGCAGCAGCTAAAATACTTGCTGAAAAGGGCATCCAACCCGAAGCTGTATCCGGCACGGGCGTGGGAGGAAGAGTGACTAAAGCAGATGCGACAAAGGCCAAAATTAGCACGCCAGCCTCTGAATTACCAGTGGCAACATCTAATGCAGGTGAACGCACACAACGGCGCGAAAAGATGAGTAGTCTTCGTAAGACCATCGCCAAAAGACTGGTTTCTGCCAAGAATGAAACGGCTATGCTCACCACTTTCAACGAAGTGGACATGTCGCCAATCATGGAGATTAGAAAAAAATATAAAGAGCAGTTTAAAGAGAAAAAGGAAGTTGGTTTAGGCTTTATGTCTTTCTTTACTAAAGCCGTTTGCATGGCCCTACAAGAATGGCCAGCGGTTAATGCCATGATTGATGGTCAAGAAACGGTGTACAATGATTATTGCGACATTTCCATTGCTGTAAGCAGTCCCAAAGGACTGGTGGTGCCAGTGATTCGCAATGCTGAGACCTTAAATTTTGAACAAATTGAAAAAGAGGTTGTGCGCTTGGCAATTAAAGCTAGAGATGGCAAATTGAGTATTGACGAAATGACCGGTGGAACGTTTACCATTACCAATGGAGGCATATTTGGAAGCATGTTATCCACCCCAATCA
>JAJCYK010000032.1 GCA_029262935.1 Cytophagales bacterium
TGCTTTGTTAAGATAGCTCCAGAGCCTCAGCCTCGGGCCACTGAAAATAGAATCATAGCTCCAAATGACCCCAACTGCACGGGGTTTGTTTTTAAAATCCATGCCAATATGGATCCCAAGCACCGAAACAGGATTGCTTTCATACGGGTATGCTCAGGGAAGTTCCAAAGAGGATATAACTATCATCACGTACGGTTAAATAAGAAAATACGCTTTAGCAATGTCACCGCATTCATGGCTCAAAGCAAAGAGACTGTAGATGAGGCTTACCCCGGTGACATTGTGGGTTTATATGATACAGGAAACCTTAAAATAGGAGATACCTTAACGGAGGGTGAACTTGGTCAATACAAGGGTATCCCTAGCTTTTCTCCAGAGATCTTCCGCGAAGTGGTTAATCTTGATGCCATGAAAACAAAGCAATTGGAGAAGGGATTGAGACAACTTATGGATGAAGGTGTCGCGCAACTATTCACCTATGAACTAGGGTCGCGAAAAGTAGTTGGCACCGTGGGCCAATTGCAGTTTGAAGTGATTCAGTATAGGCTAGAACATGAATATGGTGCTACCTGCCGATTTCAGTCCGTATCACTACATAAGGCTTGCTGGATTCATAGCGAAGACCCCAAAAACATTAAAAGTTTTGTGGCCTCTAAATTGCGTCACATCGCTAAGGATAAAGACGGAAAATTAGTATTTATGGCAGAGACTAAATCTTGGTTGCAGATGGTAGAAGAGAACTTTCCAGAAGTGACCTTTCACATTACCTCTGAATTCTAGAAAAAGAAATTGGCTCAACCCCGTAGGATTAAGCCAATTAGAAATTGAGGTGGATCAATTGCTCTTTAGGAATCGTTATTCCAATATTTTAAGCCTGGTTACTTTTAATTTTTCCTTGCAGGTCAAATTCTAACCAAATGTAAATACCTTCTTTTTTTACGGCCAACGTATAGGATGATCCATTGGGAGTCTCCTTTAAATAATACTTGGCCAATTGATAGCCTGGGTAATTTGTTGATAAATAATCACTCAGCATTTCGGGCAACTCATTGTTTACCAATTTGGTAAAACTTTTAATCCAATGCCCATGACGATCTATATAGGCAAACATCCCTTGTCCCTCAAAAACGAAGCTTACTTTATACCGATCTTCTTTAACTGTCCACTCAACTTGCTTTGCTTTCTCGTATTTAGCTAGAAAAGAGGTTTTAATTTCTTCGGGTACCTCTTCATTTTCTATAACCGGCCTATATGCTACAGCCAGGTCTGTTGATACTTCGACCGCGGCTAAATAGCTCACTTTGGCGTCATTCATGTAATGAACACGTGCTTGAAGCATTTCATCTTCCAACACTGCCTGAGCACTTAATGCAAAGGTTAATAGTAACATCACGCACAAATTCAGTAATATCTTCATAGCTGTGAAGTTGGTTACCACTCCTTTTACCATTACCATGCCCAAAAATCAATATGTATGATTAATTTTAAAGAAATTGGATTTAACCATCTGATTATCAACCTAATAAAAAATATAGGTTGTATTTATTTCAATACGTGCTATTCTCAGTAATCGATCAAATTGAGAAAGAAATTTCCAAATTGAGAATAAAAAAGGTGTTAATTTAGCAGAATGCATGTAGAGGTAATATATGAGGACAACCACCTGTTAGTGGTTAACAAACCAGCCGGCTTATTGGCACAGGGGGATCGTACAGGTGATTCTAGCATCGTTGATTTTGCTAAGGAATATTTGAAAAAAAAGTATCTAAAACCTGGAAATGTTTTTGCCGGATTGGTGCATCGCTTGGACCGACCGGTGAGTGGGGTGGTGGTTCTGGCACGAACCTCTAAAGCCTTAAGCAGGTTAAACGAACAATTTAAAGAGAGGTCGGTTACTAAAACGTATTGGGCTTTGGTAACGGCGTCTCTACCGGAGGAGTCCGGACGATTAAACCATTGGTTACGGAAGGATACCAATAAAAATAAAGTCAATGTTACTAAAGCCCAGGGCCGCGATGCCAAAGAAGCTCTCTTGGATTACGAACTGCTTTCAGTGAGGGGCAAGCGCCGTTTAGTGGAGGTTTTGCCTATCACGGGAAGACCGCATCAAATACGCGCTCAGCTAAGTGCTATTGGATGCCCTATAGTGGGCGACCTTAAATACGGTCATAACAAGAAGCAAAACGATGGGTCTATTTGCTTACACGCTAGAAGCATTACATTTGAGCATCCCATAAAAAAAGAGGCACTCACAATGGAGGCCTCCTTACCTTCTTCCGAAGCATGGAATGCTTTTGCTGATTTAAGCTAGATACAAAAAGTCCGCACTACGGCGGACTGTATTAAATCTAGTGTGAAATCATGGGTTTCAATTTTTTGGCATGTGCCACCCACTTTTGTACAAACTTGATACTAGGAGGTCGACGCACCAATTTTTTCTTGGCGTTTACTTCCAAAATCTTTGCATGAAGGTTGTCGGCATTTCGGTTTTTTAGCTCTTTAACTGTGTCAACTCCAGCTTTTTCTAAAAGCTCTGAATATTCACTACCTACGCCTTTGATACGATAAAGGTCAGCCATATTGGCCCACTTTAGAATTTTCTTTTCGTC
>JAJCYK010000033.1 GCA_029262935.1 Cytophagales bacterium
CAGCTACATATCTGAAAACGTCAAGGCATTCTTTCAATCTTAGCGAAAATAAACGGATTTCCCTTTATGGGCCGCGTCTATTAGTACTTGCTGCACCCGGTTGGCATGGGCATAGAAAAAAGGGACCCCGTGAAAAGACCATTCTTTCATCTCTTCTTTAGTCAACATTCTCCTTAAGAATGGGTGGATTTTCCTTTGAAAAGGTTTTTTGTCAGGTAAGGTCAGAACATGATCCAGGGAAGTACCATTGGGCATTATCAAATCAATAGTAACTTCATTTAGGGTAAATTTCGTAGGGTATTCACCGGTTTCTATTAATATGTCTTCTGGTGAATGAGTTTGAGTCATGCATTCATAGTACCTGATCCCACTTCCAATCACTACCGTTTTCATGGCTGCCATTTTATCAAACGGGCTGCCTTGTCCGCAACCCGTGCGACAGTTTTCGTGATTGGCAATCAGTTCATCGGCTTGGGGGCCTAAAACGCTAATTCGGTGTGTGGGATGCGCACTCAGTTTTACATTAGGATACCGCCTAAATATCTCGGAAAGCATCCCCATTTGAGAGGGTACTCGAGTCACCTCAAACTTATTTTTATCTTGGAAAAACCTTAAGGTGTCGTAATGGTATTTGCGATCTCCTAAAAAGAATGCGGGCATTACTAATGTTCGCTGGTCACCACATAAATCTATAAATACCTGAAGCAATTCAGATAGGCTGCCTCCAAAAAGGGGAATCATATCATGATGCGAACAATGCACCATTAAAATGTCGTAATCTGTAGGTAAAGTAGTCTCCAGATGAGCCTTTAGCTGTTCTGCATTGAAAGATCCATAAAGACGTTTCCTTAGACTTTTGTACTTTTTATCGAATTTGTATTTTAATGTCTTGAGTTTGTTACGCTGTTTTTGACCAAATACTTGTCGGACGATATAGTATAAGGTAGATCTCATTTTTGGTGGATAGGCGTTTTAAAGCTATCAAGGTCAAAATCCCCAAAGACTCCAAAATCGTATTGGGCGGGGTTTCTTTGAATGAAATCAAGATATCTTTCTAAACTCTTAGCGTTGGATTTAGTAAAAATTTTGGAGTGGCCAATTAATACTACTGGTAATTTTTGGTCCAAATGACCGTATTTTTTGGAAATTCTCTTTAACGCCCCCACCAGTTGTTTCCCACTGCATTGATTAAAGTCCATTTTCCAGGCATGCTTTTTTGCTAACAGGTTAATTGCTTTGGATACTTTCGATTTTTTAGGAGCGGTTTCAGTGGGTGCCTCATACCCATGTTTGGTGGTTGGATGCTTGTGATTGCTGGCTTGTTTTAGTCTGTATAACCGATTTTCTGTAACAAAGTGCCAGATGTTTCTCTTTTCACAATATATGGGGATTTCCATCAACGCGCCTTCGTCGTCCCGCTTACATACGTCACTAGGGTCTATAGTCCAAGGAAGCAAATCACTAAAGGCGTCCGTATAATCAAACTTTACAATCTTATCCCACGTCCCATGTTTCCACACTGATGTGTCGATAGTAATACCATTGGCAATTAAGGCATTGACTATATTTGGAGAAGGGCTCATGGACCAATTGGCAGCCCGGAAAGCGAAACATTGATAGTCCGGTTGTACCTGGCGTAACACATCTTCCAAAAACTCTTTGCAAATACGGATGATTTCATGAAGCCGATCGTAGGGTAGATCAGCTAGGCTGTACTCCAGCCAGTTTTGCCTCCAACTGCCGTTTTCATAGGTAGAACCAAAATATGAAGAGTGTATGTGCAACTGCACATCATGACCAGTAGTAATGGCTTGTTGTAGTTGCTTTACAATATCTTGATAGTAAAATTTGTCTACGCCTGTCTGATCGAAATATTCTTTGAATTTCAAGATTTCCCCTACATCAGCCATTATAGTCAATTTAGCCTCGTAGTCATTAAACAAGTCTAACATTCGATCCGTAGGTTCCAACATGAGGTCGTAGGGGCTGCCATCACCATTTCCGTGAATTTCGTAATCTGACGTAAAAAGGCTACTGAACATGGGAAGTATCAGTTTAGCTTACTAGGGATTCTTTTACCAATGCAGGCTTGTCAATTTTCCCAGTTGATGTTTTTGGGAGCTCTTGCTTGAATTCAATAATCTCCGGGATCATGTACTTTGGAAGCTTATCAGAACAGAACATTCTCATATCCGATGCATCTATTTCGGCCCCTTCAATTACTACAATCGCTTTGATACGATTGGTAATTAAATCATCGGGAATAGCAATAACTGCAGCTTCTTTCACTTGCGGATGACTGTATATCGCGGTTTCAATCTCTCCAATTTCAATGCGATACCCTCTACTTTTTATCATGTGGTCAATACGACCCATATAGATGTAATTGCCTTCTTCATCCAATGTAACCAAGTCTCCTGTGCGGTAGGCTTGATCTACAAAATTCTCTTGTAGTGGGTTATTAATAAATACTTTGATGGTTTTCTCCTTATCACCCCAATACCCCTGAGCAACACAGGTCCCTCGGGCCAACAACTCTCCTTGTTCTCCCGGTTCAGTAATTAACTTACCCTCTTTACTGACAGCAAAAACTTCCATGTTCTTGCAACACTTTCCAATAGGTATAGGCGTAGTTTGGTCTTCTGGTATAGGAGGAGTAATGTAGTAGGTAATTACATTGGTTTCTGTAGGACCATATAAATTGATATATTCCGGCTTTGGAATAATATTCATCAATTGCCTTAAGTATTTAACTGGAAATACTTCTCCAGCAAATATTACTTTCCTTAAGGCACTGAAATCCCTTTTCTCCATTTGTCCGTGAGAAACCATCATGGATAAAATAGAGGGTACCGAGTACCACACTGAAATTTTATGGCGCTCTATCCATGAAGACAGGCGCGGAGGAAACATAGATAATGTTTCAGGAACCAAACACAAGGTGCCACCGGCCAACACCGCTACGAACACGTCGAAAATAGACAAGTCAAAATGCAATGGAGCGTGACTGGAGAACCGGTCTTCGCTGTTTACTCCCATGGCTTTATAAGCCCATTTCACAAACGTTAATGAGTTAAGATGTGAAATCATTACTCCTTTAGGATTCCCTGTGGAGCCAGAGGTATAGATGATATAGGCCA
>JAJCYK010000034.1 GCA_029262935.1 Cytophagales bacterium
AAATACCTTATTCGAATTATTCAATTGACCATTTTGTTTACTATTGTTTGGATCGCTTCCATACTGCTAGTGAACTTCATTACTGACTATGTTCCACCATCTGCAGGCAATGATCAAGCGGGATTGCTGCTCATTTTGCTAACCTGTTTGCTGGAAACATTGGTTATGGACCTCTACATAAGACAACTTAGCCTCTCACGTTGGCCACGCTTTACAGTAATATGGGTAAGTCTCTTTGTGTTGCAATTTGTATTAACTCAAATGGAAACCTGGTTCTATATTGGCAGTGAAAGCATCCCTACAACCTTGGTATTGAACACTGTCTATTCCGGTCTTTTGGCCACAGGAATCTTTGCTCTTTTTGCCACATATTCCTACCCTAGCAAAGTTTCCAAAATCACCCTTAAATCCCCGGTCATTTATCCGTCCATCGTGTATATTCTAGTTCTGGGATTACTGGTCTATCCAGGGCTCTATTTTCTGGCAGGGTACTTTATTGCTTGGCAAAACGAGGGGCTGCGCGTCTACTATACCGGCACTGCACAATTGCAATCATTTCCTCAGGTTATGCACGACAACTTAAATGAAGGTATTGTCTATTTTCAGATGGCAAGAGGTGTCTTTTGGGCAGCTCTGGGTTGGTTTTTAACAATGGTAATGATACCGAAGTCCAAGCACAAACAAGCGCTTATTTTAGGGTTGCTTTTCGCCACCATTATGAACGCCCAACTCTTGATTCCCAAACCTTATATGTCTGATCCTATCCGTTTGACTCATGCCATTGAAACAGGGAGCTCCAACTTCCTCTGGGGAATGATAGTAGTCTACTGCTACCGATATTTATCAAGTTCCATAAAAGATAAAATACCTGTGGCTAATCCATGATATTACATGATTATTCCATGTGTAAAATACCAATTACCAAGATACTTGTTACGGGTTTTACTAAGTTTAGTACCAAAACTGCTCGTTTTCTATACTAGAAAAATACAAATCCATTTGGTCCAATTCCTGTCGCAAATTGATCAACTAAATTACCCTGCGCATCATATCGAAATGCCGTGCCAGTAGATTGAAATGCGTTGGAATCTCCTACGAATATTTCGTCAGTGGTTGAATTAACACCTACCCCGTAGAAGGCAAATCCACCTTGCACCAGTGGTGTCACTTGTTCTGTATCAAGATCGACTTGATAAACTGTAGTTTGCCCAGTAAAAGTAGCATTACTTCCACCTAAAAAATACAGCATATTTGTTGATGAATTCAGGGCCATTTTTTCGTTAAACCCACCACTAACCAATCCGGATATTTCCACTTCTATGACGAGGTTATCACTGTCCAATGCAACTAAAGAACCACTAGTGCAAAGCACCCAGATGCGTTCGTTGTTGTCTGCAATCAAGTTACTGGGTCCATCGGGAACCACTACATCCACCGTGCTAAGATCCAACGGGTCCAATACCGTAATACTAGCACCTCCTTCATTCGCTATATATAACAATCCGTTTAAGGCTATGATCCGTTGAGGTCTCAGCGATAACATTACTGAATCAATCACCAAATGCGAATCCAGGTCTACTATTGCCACATAAGAGTCCGGAGTCTCCGAAAATGCAGTTCCTATGTTACCCCAATTGGTGATATATGCCCGATTGCCTACCGTCGCAACATCAATAGGGTTGTCCAAGCCCAAATCAATTCTATTGATCATGGTAAGCTCCTTATTCAACACATCTACCCTATCAGGTGCGTTGGCCACTAAATAAACGTTATCGTCTATTTCGCGCGCGGTTTGAATGGTAGCGGCCGCCTCATATACGGCATTCTCAACCTCACCGCTAGTAAGATCAAAGGCATCTATAGTACCATTTCCAGATAGAAAGTTACCCTCATTTAAAACCAATACCTGATCCAGCGTGATTATAGGTACTGGATCAGGGGAATCATCGTCGCAACCAATGAAGGCAAATAAGAATAGCAGTATATATAATTGATTGATCTTCATTATTTTATTTATTGTATGACAAGTTTATATTAAGGCTGAAGTTTCTCCCAGGCATGGCCCGATTTTCAAAATTTTCGTAGTCCAGGTTAAATAAGTTATTGACAGCTATTTCAGCTCTCCAATTAATAGGTTTTAGCTTTCCATATTTTGACACCACCATACGGTATAAAGTAAATCCAGGTAAAGCAGGAAGCTCATTGTTGGTTTCCACAAAACGCTGTCCTCGGTAGTTTGCTTGAATACCCCAGGACCACGTGTCAAATACCCAGGACCACTGTGCATTTAATAGCCATTTGGGTGTATAGGGCAACTGTTTGTTTAAGGAACGATCCAATGCACTAAGAACCTGCTTATTGACCGATCTATTAAAGCTACCGTGTGCAGTCAGTGATGTGTTCCAACGTTTGTCCGCAAATCGGAATTTTAAAGAGTTAAAGGATTCCACTCCTTGGGCCGATACCTTTCTTATATTATCAGGGAACCAAAAAGTAATGACGTTCCCTTGGTCGTTGGTCTCCCTGCCTCCTGGTATCCATATGATCCAGTTGTCAACGTGGTGATTAAAGTAACGCAGGCTTCCCTCATATGCAAGGGACTCTTTCTTAGTAGTAAAGGAGGCTCCAAATTCCCAGTTTACAGAAGATTCGGCTTTAAGATCTACATTACCACCAGGGTTCCAGTAGCGATCGTTTAAAGTAGGTAACCTATAGGCCTTGCTTAATTGTCCGTCTAAACTTAGCTCCGAATGAGGTCCTCTAATCAATACGTACTGCGCTGAAAGCAATGGAGATAGTGCCTCAATTTTGTCGTCCAAAGTGGGAGCACTTATATTGATCCCTACCTTAAACCTTGGATTTACATCCCATAAAAGAGATCCGCTAAGGGTGGCTCGAGTCTCCTGTATACCTCCATCATAAGCATCAACCTGTGCCACTAAATGATTGATTTTGGCACTGGCTTTTATCAAAATATTGTACGCTTTAGTCCACTCCATATCAAAGGCTGCAAACCATCGATTCAAAGCTACCTGGTCCTCATTGTTATAAACCTGATCATCCCGGGAAAACCCCAAACTTGTTTTCGTGGTTATTTGAGGTTTCGTCACCGTCCATTGTAAGGTTGTTCGAAGGTTTGAGTTGTCCAACTCATCCGTGTTCTGTAAATCCTCCCGATGCGGTTGAATTTCCCGATAAAAATCATTGTACCACAAATGCCAGGACAGGCTTTGTGTATCATTGATTCTATAATACAGGTCTTGAGTGAAGGAAGAGTTGTCGAACCTGGCATTTTTTTGACGAAGACGTTGATTACCATTGTAATAGGAGAAATTATTACGTGCTTTTCTAAAGTTAAATGCTGTAGAGGAATGTATTTTTGCCGAGGAGTAACTCAATCCAATTTGAGATGTAAAATATCCAAAGCTACCTACCCCTTGGCTGGTATTTAAAGTTATTCCCTGATTGAATACAGGAAAGTGGTCCAAAGTAATTGCTCCTCCCAAGGCGCCATTGCCAAATAAAGCGCCCACTGAGCCTAGTTGCAAAGTCATTTGGTAACCTGAGGAAGCGGTAATTTGATTAAAATCGGCTTGTCCCAGAGTGAAAGAGTTAATCTCCATACCCTGCCACAACAAAGCCGTGCGCGAGGAACCCAGCCCTCTTAAATTGATAGAAGCTAACTGTCCTCGTGTTCCATATTCTACCAGGTAGATGGGTGCCTGAGTTTTTAAAGCATATCCCAGGCTCTGTAACCTGGTACTATCTGTATTAATATTCCTTTGGGCTCCCCCAGGCAGATAAAGTGAAGGATTAATTCCTTCAATGATTACTTCATCTAACAGCACAGTATCTCTTTGCCCTATTAAGGAAGATTTACATAGCCCAAAGAGTACCAATAGTACAAGTAATGGTATACCTCTATAGCGTTTCAAATCGATTAGTTTATCGAACCGAACCACACTTCACCCGAGAGTTAGTTCATAAATATGCTATTGGCAGGTCTCCTGGCTTACTCTGTTTGTTACGGCCTTCCCGTTTTCCAAACGTTGAAAACAGTGGCATTGGACGTGTAACAAAACTAAAAGAGCTTACAGTTGCGGGGACAGCTCCGGACTTTACCGGATTCCCTTTTCATTTCACCTTGATGAATTCAGGTTGAAAACCAACATGCTTGCAAGATATACCCATTTTAGCAAATGGCAAAAAAATATGCCAGGGCCTTTTCAAAACTTTAGGTCCTGGCATGTTTAGAACTTGGTAGGCTCTACTAGGTTAGCTTTATGGGAAGTTCCCTCAACCGCTTATCAGTGGCAGCAAATATAGCATTGCACAATGCCGGAGCTATTGGTGGAACTGGGGGTTCCCCTACTCCGGTCGGTTTTTCAGAACTATCTACAAAATGCACGTGTACTTTTCCAGGGGCTTGATTAATACGAGCTACTTGATAATCGTGGAAATTACTTTGCACAACCTTGCCCTTGTCAAAGGTAATAGCGCTGCTCAAAGCTCCGCTTAAGCCATATACAGCACCTCCTTCAAACTGTGCTTTAACTCGATCCCTATTCACCACTACCCCGCAATCCACAGCAAAGTGAATTTCAGGTATTGACAATTGATTGTTTTCATCAATTTCAACTTCCACTACACAAGCCACATAAGTCAGAAAACTCCTATGTGCACAGATGCCTTGCCCCCGACCGGAACCGAGCGTTTTACCCCAGTTTGACTTATCTGCAACTAATTTGATTACATTTTTCATCCGCGCAGTATTCGCAGGGAAATCACTTACCTTTTCATTGTAATTAGGAAAGTCTTTCATCATCTTATCAAATGGGATGTGCCTGTCCTCACCTAACAGTTCCAGTAAATTATCCACCGGATCCACCTTACGTAAATGAGCCACCTCATCAAGCATACTACCTACGGCATAGGCGTGTTGAATATTACACACGGACCTCAACCAACCTATACGGGTGTGCGCTGGGGCGTCATGTGATTCACAACAGATATTAGGTATATCATAAGGAAAATCAAGCATGCCTAAGCTGAGTTCAAAATCTGCCGGTTGAATAGCATCAGGACTAGAGGTCCCTCCAATTGAAGGAAAGGCAGAGTGATGATTCCAAGCAATTACTTGGTTGTTTTCGTCTAAGCCTACTTTTACATGCTGAGCACTACAGGCGTGTAAATAGTCGTGATGAACATCGTCCTCCCTGGTCCATATCAGTTTAATAGGGACACCGGCTTTTTGGGAGATCAGTGCCGCTTCAGTGGCAAAATCAGGTTTTGATTTGCGTCCAAATGCACCTCCTAGCAGAGTGACATGTACTTCTACATTACCAGGATCCAACTCCAAAGCAGCAGCCACTGTTCCTTTAACCCATTGAGGATGTTGCGTTGGCGCCCAAATCACACACTTGCCTTCAGTTACATGTGCCAATGTATTGGGTGGCTCCATGGGTGTGTGACTCAAATGAGGAATTTGGTACGTACTCTCTAAAGTTTTGCTGGAAGTGGCAAGGGCTTTCTTTATATCTCCTTCTTCACGACGCACGGTGCCAGGTTTCTGAATTTCGGTCACCATGTCACTCATATAGGACTCTGAATTATAAACAGCATTGGCTCCTTCATCCCAAGTTATATTGAGAGCATCCCTACCCTTGATTGCTGCCCAGGTATTCTCAGCTACCACCGCTATTCCTCCTAGTGGATTAAATCCCATAGGAAAAGCAGGGGCTTCCAATTCATGCACACCCAACACTCCTGGCACCTTTAAAGTCTCCTCAGCGTCATAAGATTGCACTTTCCCACCCGCAACCGGGCATCGAGCCACTACGGATATCTTCATACCTTCTGTTTGTGCATCAATCCCGAAACCAGCAGTACCCATTACGATATCCTGAAGGTCATAAATCGGCGTTTCCTTACCAATCAGAGTAAAATCTTCGGGGTTTTTAAGTTTAATGTCCTCTACTGCTGGTACAGTCAGTTTAGATGCCGCCTCAGCTAAATCACCGAATCCCAGTTTTTTTCCGGACCCGGAGTGAATTATTTCATGATTCAAGGCATTACATTCTGAAGCGTCCACACCCCATTGATCAGCGGCAGCCTGCTCCAACATCATACGGGCCGCAGCCCCTGCTTGACGCATAGGCTCATAGAACATTCTTCCACTAAATGATCCATCGGTATTTTGATTACCATAAATTTCCTCATCTCCCAAGGCTTGTACAATCTTAACTTTACTCCAATCTGCTGCTAATTCATCTGCTACGATAGTGGGTAGTGAGGTCCTTATTCCGGTCCCCATCTCCGACCGGTGAGCCACAATGGTAACTTCCCCTAAGTCATTTATCGACAAATAAACATTGGGGTCAAAGAAAATACTAGCCTCTTTGATTTCTTCTTCAAAAGGACGCGAACAACTTATATGAAATCCCAATAGTAGGCCTGATGCCCCTAAGGTACTGGTTTTCAGAAAATCTCGACGTTCAATCTTTTTTAACGGTGTCTGGTTTATAAATTTCATGATGCGCCTCCTTTCTTAGCAGCTAGTTGTATCGCCTCTCGTATCCGGTTGTAGGTACCACAACGACAAATATTACCCGTCATGGCTTGATCAATTTGGGATTCGGAAGGATTAGGGGTCTTTTCTAAAAACGCTGCTGCGTTCATAATTTGACCAGTTTGACAGTAGCCACATTGTGGTACTTTTACTTCCATCCAGGCCTGTTGTACAGGGTGGTCGCCGTTTTCAGAAAGGCCTTCAATGGTAGTGATTTCATTCCCAGAAGCCGCTGCCACAGTGATGCTGCAGGAACGGACTGCATTGCCATTCATATGGACGGTGCAAGCGCCACACAAGGCCATCCCACACCCAAATTTGGTTCCGGTAAGTCCTGCTATATCTCGAATGGCCCAGAGTAAAGGCATATCATCAGGAATGTTTTCCAAAGTATGGTCTGCGCCATTAATTGTTAAAGTAACTGGGTTCATATACTATAGTTTCTTAGTTTAAAATAAAGAACGGGAGAAATTAAATTTAACTAATAATACTAATTTAACACGGATTGAATGCTAAAATAAGTCCCGCCAGTATAATTGCCTGATCTCTTTTTAATATGCTAACTTCGCAAATTGAGAATGGCAGGCATTTAATTTAATACATATGCAAAAATCAGAACTGGTCCTGGTCAATAACCGAGTTTATCATTTGGGCATTACTTCTGAACAAGTGGCTTCAAATATATTTTTGGTAGGAGATCCAGCCCGGGCATACAAAATAGCGGAGTCTTTTGATACTGTTGACCATGAAGTTGGCAATCGCGAATACATAACGCTTAGTGGCAGTTATCAAGGAATGCCTTTGTCGGTTATTGGCACCGGCATTGGAACTGATAATGTAGAGATTGCCTTAATAGAAGTCTATAATGCACTCTGTTTTGACTTTGAATCTGCCTCTTTAAAAAAGGAAATACCAAAGATAAATGTGATTCGTATTGGCACTTCCGGCGGAGTTCAAGGGGACATAGCTGCCGGGACTATGGCTATTGCCTCCTATGGACTGGGACTAGATAGTACTGGCTTATTTTATGATCATCCTGCGGTTGACCAAATTGTACTTGAAATTGAAGAGCAATGCTACAAATTGTTAACTCAAAGTACTGCGCCCTCAGCCCGTTTCAGAGGCAAAATCGTGCCTTATGCCTCGAAGGCCACTACCGAAGTGGTAGCTACTATGACTGAAGTTGCGAATAGTTTAGATATTCCTTACTGCGAAGGTATCACCGTTTCTTCACCAGGGTTCTACGGGCCTAGTGGTCGCTTTATAGAAGGCCTACACAATACTGTGCCCGATATTAAGCTCAAATTGGCAAATTTAAATCTGGATGGGTTGCGTATTGTCAATATGGAAATGGAGTCCAGTCTTATCTTCCATTTGTGCGGTCATCTGGGCATACGTTGCGGAACGATTTGTCCTATCATCAGTAATCCTAATACCAGTACCGCCCTGGTAAATTATCATACCATAATTCAACAAGCAATCGATATCGGATTAACGACTATGCTCAAAATTGCTAACAGTTAATCTATACTTTGTGGCCCATGAATGGGTCGAAGAGGGTCGTTTTCTATACTTGCTACCATGGTTTTAATATAAGCTGATAAACTACTTACTATTTCCGGATGTTTCTCAGAAAGCTCCAGAACTTCATAAGGGTCCTCTTTTAAGTTATACAATAACGTTTTTTCTACGGCCTTGTCAGTGATCAACTTCCAATTACCATCTCGAACAGCATAATGATATCCATTTGGGTCATCGAAATCCCGTATTTCAAAAGCCCAGAAAAGCGGCTTCTTTCTGGTCACTGGTTCGGAACTAAAAAGGGGTGAAAAGTCCAATCCATCAAGCACTCTTTCTTTGGGAAGGTCGGCTTTGGCAATCGCGCAAAATGTTGGTAGCAGGTCATATCCATGTAAAGGAACTTCTGAAACTGATCCTGCACTAATTTTCCCAGGATATCGTATGATGCAAGGTACTCTGATTCCGCCTTCGTATAAATCTGCTTTACGACCTCGTAGTCCTCCGGTTTCCCCATACATGTTGACCTCCCACCAATACCGCCATTGATTGGTTACAGGGCCGTTATCACTAGTAAATACCACCATTGTTTGATCTTCTAAATTCAACTCCTCCAGCCGTTTTAAAAGACGCCCCACTTGATAGTCCATGTGACTTACGTTGGCATAGTACTCTCCAGGCCCTCTGTCGGCTAGGTTTTCCAGGTCTATTTCACCATTTGTAAATTCTTTGTAGCTGGCATTAAAACGATCTGGGCTGGCAATTTCCGAGTGAGGTTCGTGCAGGCTTATGTACATAAAAAACGGATGATCTTTATTGACTGTATCCATCCAATGAATCGCCTCCTCAACCACAATTTCTGCAGCGAATCCCTTTAGCTCACCCAGAGCTTCTCCATTCCTGAAAAAATTGTCAGGGTTTTTATGTGTAGGTAAGGTGAAATTATGAGTACCCAACCAATGATCAAATCCATGGTCCTGTGGCTGTGGATGATTCGTATTTTCCAGGCCACCATTAAGATGCCACTTGCCGGCAAAAAAAGTATGATACTCTTTGTTCTTCAGTGATGTGGCAATTGTTATCTCATCGTTTGTCAGGTATATGTTGTCATTTTCTGGAATCCAGCTTTTAATTCCTGTACGAAAAGGAGTTCGGCCTGTAAGCATACCGGCCCTCGAAGGCGAGCACAACGGAGAGGGCGCATAAAAATTGGTAAGAGTCAAACCCTCTGCAGACAGTTTATCTATATTGGGGGTTTTTAAATTTCGGTGCCCATAACGCGATAAATCTCCATAACCCAGATCATCTGTTAGAATGAATATTATATTGGGGCTTTGAGAAGGTTGGGTGAATGACTTAGGGGCTTCCAGTATTACAACCAGCAGGACAGCCAACCATATCTTAGTTCTCATAATCTTTACTCTTGCTAAAAGAAAATGAATATAAAAGTATTTCCTGTTTATATAAGGATCATTATAAAGGTTTTATTTTATAATTTGCTATTTTTGATGGTATATTGCTAATATAAATAGTATTAAGAGATCCATCGTACATATTGACCTAGATACTTTCTTTGTATCATGTGAAAGGTTGTTGAATCCTAAGCTTCAGGGAAAGCCTGTGCTTATTGGGGGGACAACCTCAAGAGGAGTAGTTGCTTCTTGTAGTTACGAAGCGCGTCGCTTTGGAGTAAAATCTGCCATGCCCATGCGAATGGCTCAACAACTTTGCCCAGAAGCCATCGTAATCAGGGGCGACAGTGGGCTTTACAGTAAATATTCACACCTGGTTACTGAGGTTATCAGAGAGCAAGCTCCTTTATACGAAAAGTCTTCCATTGATGAATTCTATTTGGATTTAACTGGGATGGACCATTTTTTTGGTTGCTATCGATGGGCCACTGAATTGCGTCAACGCATCAATCATGAAACGGGCCTGCCTTTGTCGATGGGTTTATCCATTAATAAAACCGTTTCTAAAATAGGCACCAACGAGGCCAAGCCCAATGGTAAGATCCAAGTGAGCGCTGGCGAAGAAAAACATTTCCTCTCCCCTCTTTCCTTGCAGAAGATACCTTCTGTGGGCGATAAGACTTTTACTATTTTAAGAGAAATGGGCCTGGAAAAGGTTTCTACTGTGCAAGAAATGCCTAAAGATCTTTTACAAAGCCTGCTGGGATTACCAGGAGGTAACATATGGGATAAGTGTCAAGGTATTGATCAAGCACCAGTAATACCTTATACAGAGCGCAAGTCCATTTCCATCGAAAGAACCTTTGAACAAGATACTATTGACATCCACAAAAT
>JAJCYK010000035.1 GCA_029262935.1 Cytophagales bacterium
GCATTTGCAGATGCTTTATAAGCGCATAGTTCTTTATCAGTAGATTACTGAGCATAGCACTAAGTTAATCAAGAATGCAAGGAATAGAAATCAATTGCGAATGATGGCCTCATATTTTGCAGTATTGCTAGGATCCAGTTCTTTGGCAATCTCATAGGCTTCCCGTCTGACTTGCACATTGCCCTGGGAAAACATACTGGCAAGCTCGTCATTCTTAGCGTCAAAGAATGCTATTATCAATATGGAGTTGGGTTTTCTTCTATGGGCCTGTTGCAAACCTTTTAATGCGTCCAGGATTTTACGACGTGCGCTTTCCGGATCATTGTTGAAGAGATCCAAGGCCATCCGATGATAGTCGTAGAGCGCCTCCCTTGCGGGGATAAGCTGCTGGCTATTTAAATTTTCTGACAACCAAAAACGGTTTCTAAAATTACCTTCGAATTGGGACCACCCGGGTCGATTCGCTTGCTGAGTATTGTTAACAGTTAATTGTGCTTTCTCAAAATATGGCGAGCCTCCAAGCTTTTCGAAAGAATCGTAATCCAAACCCACAATTACATAGGCATAAAAAGCCAGCATGGATGTAATGTTGTTCGTAAAACTATTATCGTTGAATTCTAAAGGCTGGGATTCTGTATACTCAAAAGACCAGTCTCGGTCTGCGAAATTAAACAACAAGGACTCATAGTCACTATTGAACACTGGCCTGGAAGACTGGATTTGTACAGATGCAGTAAAATTACCAACCGCTGGTCTGCTTTCAATAGTAATAATAAGATTGCAGTTTATCTTTTCTTCATTGGCAAAAACATCATTTGTCCAGCGACGGTTGTTTAGAAACTGAAAGAAGGCCGTTTCCATATCTTTAAACACTCTTCGCTCGGTGGTTTCAACCTGGGGTCCTACATTGACAATGACATTACAATTAAGCTCCTGAGCCTGGGTCGTAATAGAAGTTAGGCTAAGGAACAGAAAAGCAAGTTTATAAATATTTGAGGATATGCTGCGCAATGTCATGAGCTACTTCCTTTTTAGTTTTTAACTCAAATTTTGTGAAATTATTATCCTTGTCAATTATTGTAATTTTGTTGGTATCATGGGCAAAACCAGCACCCTGATCATTAAGTGAATTTAATACAATAAAGTCCAAATTTTTACTAGTTAGTTTCTTATTTGCATTAGCCTCTTCATCATTGGTTTCCAGGGCAAACCCGACAGTTATTTGGCCCTGTCTTTTCCTTTGACCCAACTTCTTGGCGATGTCTTTGGTTCGCTCCAGGACAAGACTTAAATTTCCATCCGCCTTTTTTATTTTTTTATCCGATTTTTCAACTGGAGTATAATCCGCTACTGCTGCCGCAAATATGGCTATGTCACAAGTGTCAAAAACCTGGGAAGCTTCGGTATACATCTCCTGGGCTTCTTGTACTTTTATTTCATTGATGTTGGGGTGTGATACTGTTTGATTTCCAGGACCGCTAATCAAAGTAACATGAGCACCCATGGACGCTAATTCATGTGCCAGGGCGTATCCCATTTTACCGCTACTATGATTTCCAATAAATCGTACCGGGTCAATTACTTCAAAGGTGGGCCCAGCTGTTACTAACACTTGCTTTTCTTTCAACACCTCATTGCTGCAAAAATGGTCGGACAATGCATTGAGGATGTCCTCCGGTTCAGCCATTCGTCCCGTGCCGATCAGGCCGCTGGCCAGTTCTCCGTGTTGTGCTTGAATGATGTGGTTTTGATAACTATTTAGGCGACGGATGTTCTCTAAAGTTGCAGGGTGCTGATACATGTCAAGATCCATGGCTGGAGCCCAATAAACGGGGCATCTCGCAGACAGGTAGACTGCTGATAGCAAGTTATCACACAAACCCATACTGCACTTGGCCAGAGTATTAGCGCTTGCTGGCGCAATTACCATTAAATCAGCCCAGAGGCCCAATTCCACATGGTTGTTCCAAAGGCTTCCGGATCCTTCATGGAACTCAATAAATACGGGGTTTTTGGAAAGTGTCGATAACGTCAGAGGTGTTATAAACTCCACCGCTGCCGAAGTCATAACAACCTTTACTTGCGCTCCGGCTTTTACTAACAAACGTACTAACAGCGCGGATTTATAGGCTGCGATACTACCGCAAACCCCAAGTAGGATCTTCTTGCCACCGAGCATCGGGAAAGTTAGTGATTATATCGTAGGTATATCGTCTTGATCTTCTTCAGGAATACGAAACCTAATTTCATCATTTAAGAATTCTTCTGTAGCAACGGTAGAGGGCTTAGGCATTCTTTCATAGAATTTTGAGATTTCAATTTGTTCACGATTCTCAAAAACTTCTTCCAAGTTGTCCACTGTTGAGGCAAACTCTGCTAGTTTCCCACTCAATTCTTCTCTCACTCTAGTGGAGAGTTGACGGGCTCTTTTGGAGATGATAGCAACTGATTGGTAGACATTACCAGTGGTGTCTGCTAATTTGCCTACGTTACGCGTTACGATTGATGCTTTTCCCATTGCTTTATTAATTATTATTTATTTCAATGTTCTGATTTTGAGCGGCCGTTTCCGAAATCCACTTTCTACAATCTCTATTAATTCGGTCGGCATCTTTTGTAAATTTACTACTTGCATAGTTCTCAATGAAATAATTATAGAAAACTATGGCTTTTTCGTAGCGTTCTTTCTGCTTCGTGCTTATAGAACGCTTGGCATATTCGTGTTGTGATTCCAGCTTATAAAAGTTAATTTCTTCGTTTAATTGACTGTCAGGGTAGTCTTTGCTGAAATTCTCAAAAGCAATTACTGCAGAATTATGCTGAGATAATTTTTTATATAAAATGGCATTTTGATAGGCTTTTGACTCCAATTTTCGCTGTAGTTGGTCAATCGTGTTGCTTGCTTGCTCCACATATTCGCTGGTGGGGTGGCGGTTAATGAACTGCTGCATGGCCGTAACGGCTTCTACGGAACTGGATTGGTCTAGTTCAACTACGGGTGAATCCAGGAACAAAGAATGTGCATGCATATACATGCTTTCCAAGGCAAAGTCACTACGGCTGTAGGTTTCATAAAAGGATTTAAAGTAGAAAGCACTTTCTACATACAATCTTTGATGAAAATGACAGTAGGCGTAGTAAAAGTTAGCTTTTTCTGCTTCCTCAGTACCTCTAATAATTGGAAGGATCTCTTCGAATAAGATGCTGGCTTTAATATAATCTCCTTTGTCACCACGTTGATAGTAGCGTACCGCTGAATCATATTTCTCCCGCCAATCCGTACTTTTTTGTAGCCTTCTAAAGTCGCTACAACTGCCTAGCACTAAAATTGCCAATAATAATACCAATAACCTTCCTCTCATAGTACTCCACATTGGGCTGCAAATATAAATGGCAAATATCTAATAAACAATCTAATGACTGCCTTTAACCTCTTTTAACAGGAGGAAAAAAGCAACAAAAATTTCCTTTGTTTTTTCTTAATAATACCTACTCATGTTGCTGTTGCAGATATTCTTCATAGTTTTCAGGCAAAAGGGCCG
>JAJCYK010000036.1 GCA_029262935.1 Cytophagales bacterium
CAATTGCATCTAACAGAGTGGGAAGATGCTCAATCCTTTAGGGGTCACATATGTATGATAGTTGATGATTTCAATTCCCTTTTTTGGGAGGCCAAATCTTTAGGCATCATTGACATTAAACCTTGGGGCAAAACACGACAACTCCCTGATGGCGCCATGCAGCTTTTTATTCGGGACCCATCAGACAATCTATTAGAAATATCATCACCGCCAGGTTATGATATTGACTCAAAGATATTTGAGGATGAGCTCTATGAGCCGGGTTTGTATGTTTCTGGTAGGAATGATTTCAGAGGGTATAAAAGTGAGAATGCCACCTTGTATCACGGAAAAGATCAGCACCCTTAATGGAATCAAAGCCGCATATTCTCCTTTTAGAATCTATAACCGACGCTGCTAAGGAGCTGTTATCGGCACAAACTAAAGTGTGGGAGGCCTTTGATCCTGATTCCAGCTTAGAGCTGGCCCAAAAGTATGCCATTCAAGGCATCGTCACCAGAGGTAAAGGGCAAATAGATAGTAGGTTAATCTCCGCTTGTAGTCAACTACGAGCCATTGTAAGGTGCGGTGTAGGCTTGGACAATATAGCTATTCACACAGCCTCACAGCAGGGAGTGGCCGTATTAAATTTACCTGGGTCCAATGCGGACACCGTAGCAGAGCACGCTCTAGCCTTAATGCTTAGTTTAAAGCGGCAGTTGTTCCTCTCAATAAGGGCGGTCAAACAAGATGATTGGGCGTATCGCAATCGGTATCAAGGTGATGAAGTCAGAGGAAAAACGTTGGGAATATTAGGGTTGGGCAACATTGGTGAACGGGTGGCAACCTTGGCCCAAGCTTTTGGGATGAAGGTGCACTACTGGGGAACGGGGAAGAAAGCAAATAGCCCATATTCTTATTTGGAATTGCCAGAGCTGTTGGCTACCTCCGATATCCTTAGTATTCATTTGCCTTTAAATGAAGCGACTACAGGATTACTAAACCAAGCTGCTTTACAAAGCATGCGACGAGGAGCCATGATCGTTAATACCTCGCGCGGAGCTATTATAGAAGAAGCGGCCTTAATGGAATCTCTTAGAGACGGTCATCTTGGGGGTTACGCTGCTGATGTCTTACATACAGAGCCCCCAGCCTCAAAGTATCCATTGCTGGAGCTGGACAATGTTTTGATTACTCCGCACAGCGCCAGCCTTACTCATACAACTTATGAACATATGTGCTTGGTCTCAGTACAAAACTTACTAGCACTGATTGCTGGAGAGGCCGTAGCGGATAAATACATTTTCAATAAAAGTCAATTATGAACTCTTTTTCGAAATTACCCTCCTTGTTTATTGCGATACTCTTTCTTTGGGGTTGCCAAAGTAATTCAACGGATCAAGCATCACCCGAAATCACCGTGGCTCAATGGCTCCACTTTTCAGGTAATCCATCAGGGAGCGGAAAGAAAATTGTTTTAGTTAGTGGAGATGAAGAGTATCGTTCAGAGGAGGCGTTGCCACAGTTAGCCAAAATCTTGTCCCAAAGGCATGGCTTTGAATGTACGGTACTTTTCGCTCAAGACCCGGCTTTCCCTGGAATTGTAGACCCTAATTTCACAAAAAATATACCAGGTCTGGAAGCATTACAAGAGGCAGATTTGATGATACTTTTTACCAGATTTAGGGATTTGCCAGACGAGCAAATGGAGTTTTTCGAAAACTATTTATTAGCTGGTAAACCTTTGATAGGTATCCGTACAGCCACGCATGCTTTTAATATAAAAGACAGTACCAGTAAATGGGCTCATTGGGATAATTTTAATAATGATCCTGGTGATGTTTGGGATGGCGGTTTTGGTCGATTAGTATTAGGCGAGCGTTGGTACACCCATCATGGGCATCATAAACATCAAAGCACTCAGGGTATACTTGCACTTGGGTCCGAAAACCACCCAGTACTTCAAGGCTTAGCAAACCAATCCATATGGGGGCCTACCGATGTGTACGGTGTGCGCCTGCCACTTCCTGATGATGCCATGCCTTTGGTATTAGGTCAAGTTATGGATGGTGAGGGACCTTTTACAGAATCAGATGCTTATTTCGGTTTAAGGGAAACTGATAGCGCTATTGCCACGGTAAATCCTGCTACAGAAACTCCTTACAATCCCAATGAACCTATGATGCCTATTGCTTGGTTAAAATCGTACGAGTTGCCCCAAGGTAATGTCGGTCGATCGTTTACCTCAACCATCGGATCCTCCACAGACATGGCAAACGCTGGGGTACGGCGTCTTGTGGTCAACGCTTGTTACTATTTAATGGACTTAGAGGTTCCAGGTCAATCGCAGGTAGACCTGGTAGGACAGTACAGCCCCTCTGCATATAGTTTTCAAGAGGATGCGTATTGGGATCAAAAAAACCTTAAAATTGCTGATTTACAAGAAGAATAAGCATCCATTCCCTGTCTGGATTAGACACTGGTGTTAAATAATGTTAAATAAACCAGGAGGTACTTAGAATCACGTATTTTTGTAATATATGACTCGAGGAACCATTAGGTTGATTACCGTCTTGATGGGCCTTTCCATGATTGGTTTGGTCAGTTTCCAGTTATACTGGATACAAAACGCCTTAAAGATAAATGAAGAGCGATTCAAACAGGATGTTCATCAAGTCTTAAATGATGTCGTAACCAAACTTGAAAAGCAAGAAGCGCTATTTACAATCAGCAACAGTTTCGAGACTTCTTTTGACCTCAATGAGTTGGATTCCATTTCCTTTGATACGCTAACCTTGATAGATCGCATGCCGGAAATTAAGGTTTATAAGGACCAAGACAGCATAGCTTCCGGAAAATCCAATTTGCAAATCAGCGTAGAGCAGGATGGCTTCCGATTGGATTTGGAGCAAGACAACACCTTAAAGGCAAAATCATTAGGGGATGATCAAAAGCTGGCCTTGGAAATAAAAAAAATTCAGCAAAAAGCGGACTCTATAAAGGAAAAAAAGAAGCTTGAGCATAAGTCTGATATGGTAACCATTATTTTGGATGAGTTGCTTACCGGTAAACGGAAATTGAATAATCGATTCCAACCAGAGCAACTGGATTCTTTATTGCAGGTGGGCTTTTCCAACCAAGGTATAGATCTGTCCTATCAATATGGGGTGTTGGGTCATGGGCAGGATACGCTAATCTATGCCAGTATTCCTGATCAATCAATGGATATTATCAATTCTGATCTGAGAGTGACGTTATTCCCCAATGATATCATCGGAGATAGTAATTATTTGTTGGTTCATTTCCCTAGCCAACAACAGTACTTGATTATAAAAGTTTGGATCCAGTTGGTTTTAGCTGCCGCATTGATACTTATTGTAATCGCTTGTTTTGCTTATGCGATCTTTACCATTCTGCGTCAAAAGAAATTGTCCACGATGAAGAATGATTTCATCAATAACATGACTCATGAATTTAAAACCCCTATCTCCACCATCTCCTTGGCCACAGAAGCCTTACAGGATCAAGCAGTTATAAAGGATCAAAATGTAATAGATCGCTATTTAAAGATCATCGATGTAGAGAATCAACGATTAAGCCGCCAAGTGGAAAAGGTATTGCAAATTGCTTCTTTGGAGAAAGAAGACTTTAAACTTAAGATTGAAGAAGTTGATGTACATAAGACCATTGAAAAAGTCTTAGAGAATATTGTACTTCAAGTCGAAAAGAAAGGCGGGAATATTACTACTGAGTTCAAAGCTACTGCCCAAATAATACCGGCAGATGAACACCATCTAACAAACATCATTTACAACCTTTTGGACAATGCCAACAAATACACGGATAAACCACCGATGATCAATATCACTACGGACAATAGTGCAGCTAATGGGATCATGATCCGAATAATTGACAATGGTATTGGCATGACTAAAGAAGTACTATCCAAAATTTTCGATAAGTTCTATCGCAAGCCTACAGGAAATGTGCATGATGTAAAAGGCTTTGGCCTGGGATTGGCTTATGTAAAGGCTCTAATAGAGGCCCATGGAGGTGATATTAACGTTAAAAGTGCCTCGGGGCAAGGAAGTGTTTTCGAAATATTCTTACCTAATTCAGAAATATGAAAAAAGCTAGATTACTCATCGTCGAGGACGACCTTAATCTTGGTCAAATCCTTAAGGAATACTTGGAAGCGAAAGGGTTTGATACACAGCTTTGCCGAGATGGGGAAGAAGGCATACGAACCTTTCGAGATCATGATTTTGATCTCTGTATACTTGATGTTATGATGCCTAAAAAGGATGGGTTTACCTTGGCTAAAGAAATACGCCTTACCGACAAAAAAACTCCTATCATATTCCTGACTGCTAAGTCCATGAAAGAAGACACTCTCGAGGGTTTTAAACTTGGAGCAGACGACTATGTTACCAAGCCCTTTAGTATGGAAGAACTTCTGTTGAGGCTAATGGCTATACTCAGACGTACCGGATCGGAAGATGCTAAAGTATCAGATGCTTTTAATTTTGGAAATTTCGTCTTCAAATACGATCAACAGTTACTCGAATTTGGTAGTGAACAACAGAAATTAACCTCAAAAGAATCTGAACTACTACGTCTGCTTTGCCAAAATGTAAATCAAACCCTCGATCGATCTGCTGCCTTAAAAACCATATGGAAGGACGACAGCTATTTCAATGCTCGTAGCATGGATGTATATATTGCCAAGCTTAGAAAATACCTCAAAAAAGACGAGGATATAAGGATTTTAACTATTCATGGA
>JAJCYK010000037.1 GCA_029262935.1 Cytophagales bacterium
CTGGCAGATACTCAATCTGAACCTACTCAGCCGGATCCTCCATCCTTGGTATTGGGGGCAGAAAAAGTCCACGCATATTTACCTCTTATTAAAGGTCAGGAAGTGGCATTGGTTGTTAATAATACCTCTGTAGTCAATGGAATACATTTAGTAGATACTTTACTGGGCTTGCAAGTTAAAGTGAAAAAAGTGTTTGCTCCTGAGCACGGGTTTCGAGGTGCACAAGAAGCCGGGGAAATTGTAAATAATAGCATAGATTCTAAAACAGGAATCCCTATAATCAGTTTGTATGGGGCAAATAAAAAGCCCAGTGAGGAGCACCTGGCAGGGATCGATGTGATCATTTTTGATATTCAGGATGTTGGTGCACGATTTTATACTTACATCAGTACCATGCATTACGTGATGGAAGCGGCTGCTGAATTGGGGAAAACTGTTATCATTCTGGATAGGCCAAACCCCAACGGAGACTACGTGGATGGGCCAGTATTACAGGTGGAACAACAATCCTTTGTGGGGTTACATCCAATTCCCGTCGTACATGGGCTTACAGTAGGTGAACTGGCAAATATGATACAATCAGAAAAGTGGTTAAAGGATAGCATACAAGGTCATTTAGAGATTGTCCCAATGGACAATTACCACCATCAATTGAAATACGAGCTGCCAATAAAACCTTCCCCAAACTTACCTAATTATCAAGCCATAAGGTTGTATCCTTCCTTGTGCCTATTTGAAGGAACGCAAATTAGCATAGGTCGGGGCACAAGCTTTCCTTTTCAGGTTTTCGGCCACCCTGAATTTAGTGACAGTAGCTTTGCATTTACTCCCCAGGGCATTCCAGGCATGGATCAAAATCCCAAGTTTAAAGATCAAAGCTGCGGTGGAAAAGATTTGAGAGAAATTGACCCGCCTCGCTTTAACCTAAGTTATTTAATTACCGCATTCCAAGCCTATCCTTCTAAGGATGACTTTTTTAAGAATTACTTTCATCTATTGACAGGGAACAGTGTGCTAATGAACCAAATCCAGCAAGGACTTTCAGAGGAGGAGATTAGAAAAACCTGGAGCAAGGACTTGACTGATTACGAGAAAATGAGAGAAAAATACCTCCTTTATCCTGATGTTGCCCATGAGTAAGAGAGCCAAAGTGCTAGACATAGCAAAAATGTTGAATGGGTATTACCCGGACCCACCCATACCTCTAAATCACCAAGACACATATACTTTATTGGTATCTGTGTTGCTTTCTGCCCAGTGCACGGACGAGCGTGTTAATAAGATTACCCCCTATTTGTTTGATAAGGCAGACAATCCTCTGACCATGACCACCCTTTCTGTAGAGCAGATTAGAGACATTATTCGACCATGTGGTCTTTCCCCTCAAAAGTCGAAAGCAATCCATAAATTATCAGAAATAATTGTTGACGAGTACCAGGGTAAAGTTCCACGTACCCTGGAAGAGCTTGAAACACTACCGGGTGTAGGTCACAAAACCGCTCAAGTGGTGATGGCCCAAGCTTATGGAGTGCCTTCTTTCCCTGTGGATACGCATATTCACCGCCTGGCCTTTCGTTGGGGATTAAGTAATGGTAAAAATGTAATGCAAACGGAAAAAGATCTTAAAAGACTCTTTCCTGAAGAAATTTGGAACAAGTTGCATTTGCAGATTATATATTTCGGAAGAGAATATTGCCCAGCTAGGGGACATGACTTTGGGACCTGTCCCATTTGTAGCAAATACGGTCGTAAATCCTTATATAAAGGAGCAACCAGCTAAATAATTATTCATAATTTAGCGCTATGAATTCCCTTCGTATCATTTTTATGGGCACACCGGAGTTTGCCGTTCCCAGTTTGCAAATCCTAATTGAAAAAGGCTACGATGTCGTAGCGGTGATAACTGCACCGGATAAACCAAAAGGCAGAGGTCGAAAATTGCAGACCTCCCCTGTTAAGATGGTAGCGTTAGAAAATAAGATTCCTGTACTGCAGCCAACCAATCTTAAAAACCCGGAATTTATTCAGACCTTGCGCAGTTACCAAGCCAACTTGCAAGTGGTGGTGGCCTTTAGGATGCTCCCAGAAATCGTCTGGAACATGCCTGAGCTAGGGACATTTAATTTACATGGTTCTAAGCTACCCTATTATCGAGGAGCCGCACCCATCCACTGGGCCATCATTAATGGTGAAAAGGAAACGGGTGTAACTACCTTTTTTCTAAAACATGCCATCGATACAGGTAACATAATTTTACAGGAATCCGAAGTTATTACTCCAGACGATACCACAGGCTCACTTTATGAGCGTCTGATGATAAAAGGCAGTGATTTAGTTTTAAAAACTGTACAACTGATCGAACAAGGAAAACATGAGCTCCTTGTTCAAGACCTCCAAAGCGATTTGCCCAAAGCACCTAAAATATTTAAAGAAGGTTGTGAGATAAATTGGCACAAGTCCAACATAGAAATCTACAATCTGGTCAGGGGATTGAATCCTTTTCCCGTAGCATGGACGAAAATTAATGACCAAACCTACAAGATCTATCAAGTAGCCTTAGTCGCTTCTGAAAGCAAGGAACCTCCGGGCAGTTATCATTCGGATGGCACCAGTTTTCTACACTTTCAAACAGGATCAGGAGCTGTAGCGGTTTTGGTTTTACAAGCACCCGGAAAAAAGCGTATGGCAATTGCTGACTTTCTAAGAGGAAATGAAATATGATAATATCACTTATAGCCGCAGTAGCAAAAAATGGGGTAATTGGAAAAGACAATGATCTGGTTTGGAACTTACCAGACGATATGAAATATTTCATGAAAACCACAGAACATCACTGTGTGTTGGGCGGCCGGAAGAACTATGAATCCATACCTGAAAAGTACCGTCCTTTAAAAAATCGCACAAATATAGTTGTGACGCGTCAGGCCGGATACGGTCAAAATCAATCCATAAAGGTGGTACACGACATCACTGAGGGAATTAAATTGGCCGAAAATATAGGTGAAAAGGAGTTGTTTGTAATTGGCGGAGGAGAAATATACCAGCAATCTTTACCCATGGCACACCGTCTATATATAACAGAGGTGAAAGCATCTTTTGAAGGCGATACTTTTTTCCCAACGATCAGCCGTAGTTCATGGACAGAGCGCAGTCGTATCATACCTCCTCCAGATAAAAGTCCCGACTGCGACTTTCATTTTACCGTTTTAGAAAGCATCTAAAGGGGTGGCGTATTTTCAAAGCAACGGCAGACTTTGGAATCA
>JAJCYK010000038.1 GCA_029262935.1 Cytophagales bacterium
GCTGCTCAAGCCTGATCAATAGAGCACTTTCGCCAAAAGGAAGAATCTCCATTTAAGAAAAGCTCTTACGGCTTATTTGATGCTTGATCAATTCCTCAGAAATTGCTTTAAGAATTTCCACTGCCTGCGGGTTATCACCATGAACGCAAATACTATCAGCTTCTAAAGGCACTACAATTCCTGCTAAACTGGTAACCTGACCCTTCATCACAATAGAAACTACTTGCGCCGCAGCTTCCGTGGGTTCTTCCAACACCGATTGCTCTAAGTTTCGTACACGCAATTTACCGTTGGCCTCATACCTACGATCTCCAAAAGCTTCCGCAATAAAGGGCATGTTCATTTCCTCAGCTAAGCTTTGTACTAAGCTCCCTGCCAAACCCATTAGTTTTAAGTCGGAGTCCAAATCTCTTACGGCGTTGATCACACTGGAGGCCACAGAAGGATCATCAACCATAGTATTATAAAGTGCTCCATGGGGTTTTACATAATGCAATCGTCCTCCCATGCTTTCTACCATTCCTTTTAAAGCAGCTACCTGATATTTAATGCAAGCTTTCAATTGTTCACTAGGAAGATCCATACGACGACGCCCAAATCCTGATAGATCAGGGTACCCGGGGTGTGCGCCAATTTGTACATCATGGTGCAAAGCCTGTCGTATGGTTTGTTCCATATGCCAAGGGTCGCCTCCATGAAAGCCACAGGCAATGTTGCATGAACTGATAAAAGGGAATATTTCTTGATCATTTCCCACGGTAAAATGACCAAAACTCTCTCCCATGTCGCAATTGATATCGATCTGTTTCATAGTCAGACTAAGTTAGTGGCTGATAATATGCTTTTAATCCCTAAAACCACCGTTATTAATATTACTAAAATCCCCAAAACATTTGTCCATGTGTTGTTGTAATGATCTCCCATGATTCTATGATCATTCATAATCCACAAAAGAAAGCCCGCCATAATAGGAAGCAGTAGTCCATTCGCAAATTGAGCAAAAAGGATCACCAACGTAGGTTTGAAACCCAAACAGGAAAAAACTACTCCGGTAGTCAGGACCGCAATCCAAACCCAACGAAAGCGCCGTCCTTTAAGTCCCTCTTTCCATCCTAAAATTTCAGAAGTAGCGTAAGCCGCGGCTAAAGGTGCTGTAATGGAGGAAGACAAACCTGCGGCCAAAAAACCAAAAGCAATAAAGTAAGTAGACCATGAACCTAGTAACGGCTCCAACTGCAGCGCCAGGTCGCTGGCACTATTAACCTCCTTTTGCAGCCCTTCAAAAGCAACCGCAGAAGTAATCAAGATGGCCATAGTGATGATTCCTCCACCGATTACCGAAACGAAAGTATCCGTGCGTGCGGTGCTTAACTGATTCGTGCCTTTCCATCGGTTTTTTACAGAAGAAGCATGTAGGAAAAGATTGTAAGGGACTACGGTAGTCCCAATAAGACTAACTACCATTACCAACGACCCTTGAGGTAGATTTGGAACAAAAAGCCCTCTTAATATTTGTCCGAAATCTGGCTTTAAAGACAGGGCTGCCACAAAAAAAACCACCCCCATAATACTGACTAGCACTACCAAAGATCGTTCGATCAAACGATATTTGCCACTCCACAAAAGTAGAAAAGCCACTATTCCTATAACTACAATCAATGGATTAAAAGGAATCCAGGACCAAGAGAGCCCAAATCCTAAAACGGCGCCCGTAATGTTTCCCGCTTCATAGGCTGCATTCCCTATCAAAACCGCCCCAATTACTAAAACTGATACGCCTAAAAAAAGACCGCGATGAGATATTTTAGCACGAATGGCTTCTCCTAACCCCTTGCCTGACATGACGCCCAAACGAGCTGCCATTTCTTGAAGAATAAATGTAGCCAAAATAGAAAAGGCCACTGCCCAAAGTAAAGTATAGCCGAAGCTGCTTCCGGCAATAGTAGCAGTAGTGACGGTGCCCGGTCCAATAAAAGCCGCGGCAACCATGGCCCCGGGCCCAATGTTCCTTATTTTTTTAATTAATTTCACAGACGTTTAGCATGGTAATAGTTTTGTTAAGAAAGCAATTTATTGGCTTCTTTCAATGAAATCGGTAACCAAAGCTTGCAGCAAACCGTCTTATCTTTCAATACTTTGATAATTAAAACTATGAAATATACCTGTACCCTTCCCGCAGTGCTGTCAATATTATTTTTAATGAGTTTGGCACCACCTACTTTGGCCCAGGACCTCACTTCACAATTTGACGAACTCTTAGGAGATAGATATGTATCAGACGGACCCGGTGCGGCAGTGCTGGTGGTAAAGCAAGGTCAAGTAATATATCGCAAAGGCTTTGGTATGGCCAATCTTGAGCTGGAAGTGCCAATGACCCCCGAGCATGTTTTTGAAATTGGCTCCATTACAAAACAGTTTACTAGTATAGCCATTCTTATGCTCTTGGAACAAGGCAAGCTTAATCTCAAAGATGAAATCACCAAATACCTGCCAGCATATCCGACACATGGTAAAAGCATTACCATACACCATTTGTTGAATCACACTTCGGGCATTAAAAGTTATACTTCTTTAAACCTGATGGATTTTGCCAGAAAAGATCTAAGCCCAATAGAGGTAATAGACCTCTTTAAAGATGAGCCGATGGACTTCGATCCAGGTACACAATGGAGCTATAACAATTCTGGATACATACTTTTAGGGTACATTATTGAGCATGTTTCCAGTACGTCCTATGAGGACTTTATTGAAGAGAATATTTTTAAGCCTGCGGGCATGGATCATTCAAGATATGGTCATAAAGGAGAGTTAATAAAAATGCGGGCATCGGGATATCAAAACTCAGATGGGTTTGAAAATGCCTCTTACCTAAGTATGACATTGCCCTATGCCGCGGGATCTTTAATGTCCACTGTGGATGATCTTTACAAATGGCAGCAAGCATTGCTTAGCCAAAAGTTCATATCCAATGAAACATTAGAAAAAGCCTACAAAAACTACCCGTTGGATAATGGAAAACTTACTAATTACGGTTACGGATTCCGCCGCTCAAATATAAATGGTACGGCAACAATTGAGCATGGAGGAGGCATTTTTGGCTATACAACGTACCAGATATACGTACCTTCTGAAGATGTACATGTAGCCATTTTGACCAATTGCAACTGCAATAGTCCCACCAATATTACCGTGGAAATAGCAGCTTTGGCCATAGGTAAACCTTATGCGTATTTAAGGCAATCCGTGAAAGTTGATCCAGAAAAGATGAAGAAATTGGTCGGTGTATATGAATTTGAAGATAGCGTTACGCGTTACATCACATTTAGTGATGGACAGTTATTTAGTCAACGGGAGGGAAGTACTAAATTGAAGATATTCCCTATCGATGAAAGTCACTATTATTTTGAGGGAGGTTTTACTAAACTAGCATTCAAAAGAAAGAGGAAGAAAGTCACCGTTATGTTCGATGATAGAGATGAAAGCGGGGACTTTATGGGAATGAAGGTTGACAAACCTCTTCCTCAGGAGAGAGTTTCCATTGAGGTAGCTCCGGAAATACTGGCGAAGTATGTCGGGGTCTATGAAGTAAGGCCAGGATTTGACATGACAATAACCTTGGAAGACGGGACCTTACACGCACAAGCTACCGGACAATCAAAGTTGCAACTACATGCGGAAACTGAATCGATGTTCTTTGTAAAAGAATTTCCTGCTGCTATGGAATTTGGCAGCGAGGAGCATGGCGTAACTAATGTCTGCACCTTGCATCAAGGTGGGGCCAAAACCCCAGCCCAACGGAAATCTGATTAAGCCGGTTCTAAGAAAATACGCCGGATATTGGAGACCGTATTGGCGTATTCTTCTTTCACTTTCATACGGTTCCAATCAGGATGAGCCACAAACTCACTCCATGCGGTGTCTCTATGTTCCATGTTCCGGAAGTTTAACATATACACCAAAGAAGGAACATGGGCCCCTACGACCATATCACCAAAGAATACGGGATGAAGGCCTACTTTGTAAAACAATGCCAGCTCCTCCTTGTTAAACATTTTTATTTTGCGTCTAACCGCGTCTTCATTCATTCCTTCGTAAATGCGCAATTCAAATAATCCCGCACCCTCAATGGGGTCATTCATTTGTTTTATTCCTTCAAATGCATAAAGAAGCGAAGAAGAGATTCGATTGTATGTCTGTCCAGCCGCGGTATAGCTTTCGGATTGTTTTACCATGGCCTCACTTCCGCTATGAGTTAAAGCTTTTTGATAACTAACAAAATCAGGATAAGCGGCTAAGGTCCAAATTTTGGAGGGTTGGGCACCTCCTAATTCCGTAAAAATCATGAAATGCTTGGCTCCTATTTCTTTCAAAAACGGAGATTTCACTTGTTTAAGGTAGTCCAACAAAGCTTGACGATTGCTTCCGAAGGTTAATTCGTATGTCTGCAAGTCATAAATTTCATGGTTGGTTTCATCCCTGTCTTCAGGGGAGTTGGCAAATGCCAAAGGAGATACCAGGGAGGAGGCTGCAGCTGCAGCCACGAATTTTCTTCTTTTCATTGTTATCAAGAGTTAGGCATGTAGTGCTTTAGGCGTGGGGTTATTTTCAAAACAAGATAAGGGATCAACAAACAAGTTGTTTGATTTTTCCCTGTTATTCCCATCGGTCCTAAATTATCTTCATTTTATTTAAACTAAACCCGGGGGACACAAGTTTGCACTACTCAAAGCACAACAGCCCCAGTTATTTATCTATTGTTTATGGGTTTGCTGGATTTTAAGCAGTAGCTGTTCCTTAATAGTATCGCTGATAAATGCATGTTTAATTGCTTCACAATTACATTTATAAAAATGTTCTTTTCCCCATCCGAATGCATCTTCCAGCAATTGGTATTCGCTGCTTAAATTGACATTACTAATAGTACGGCAATCCGTATTGACACTCATAGAAATTCCTGCCTGGTATAGGTAATCAATGCTATGAACACCTATAGTCTCAAAGATGTCCGTTTGTATGTTACTGGTGGGGCACACTTCCAAATGGATGTGATGTTCTTTAAGGAACTCTAAGAGCGCGGGATCTTCGGCAGCCCGTACACCATGCCCAATACGCGCCGGCCGGAAATGCTCTAGGGATTCCCACATGCTGTCAGGTCCGCGAGCTTCACCGGCATGAGCCGTACAGTTGAGCTTATGTTCCCTGGCGTACTTAAACGCCTTAATATGATTATCAATAGGAAATCCAGCCTCGTCCGCAGCAATATCAAACCCTACCACTCGAGTCCCTGCGAATTGCCTTACCAACTCCACCGTTTCCATGCTTTGTGCTTCCGTATAATGTCTTAGGGTACAAAGAATCAAGCCCGCTTGAATGCCAGTGGTGGCAATGGCCTCTTCAAGGGACCGATTAACCGTAGCTACTACCTGTTCTGGAGTCAGGCCAAATTGGGTGTGCTCCAAAGGGGCGAAACGCACCTCCGCGTAAATGATGTGGTCCTTTTGTAGTTGTTCAAACAAGTCTTGTACCACTAAGCCAAGGTTTTCTTCTGTTTGCATTAGTTCAATGGCTGAAATAGCACGTTTGATATAATCGGCCAGGTCGGTACACTTTGGGGGAGCTATGAAAGATTTGTTAAAATCGTCTAAAGTGGTTTCTGGTCTTAACCGGCATACCAGCTTATAACTCAAAGAGCAATCCAAATGTAAATGTAATTCGATTTTAGGCAAGTTAGATATACTCATTTCAAGGCGTTTTCCAATGTTAATAAAAACGATTCCCGGGAAGCTTTAAAAACAACCTCCATATTTGGTTTTT
>JAJCYK010000039.1 GCA_029262935.1 Cytophagales bacterium
AGTAATTAAATTTTGTAAATGACCGATGGTCTTTTTCCCTTGATAGGTAGTTACACGACTGGCATTGGCATCTAGTAATTTTTGAAAGAAATTCAATTCTAATTTCCAAAGGCCTACTTCTGACACCCAATGTTTGCTGGATTTGTGAAGGTCTAAGAGGCTTTCTCGAAGTAGGAATTCAGTGGTAGTTGCTTTTAAGTTCTCCATTGTAGATACGTTCATGGTACATTTTTAATACAAAAAAAGGTATTGGATTGATCCAATACCTTTAGATTTTAATATTTTCGAGGTGCTATTTTTGTCTTAACCGGAAACCGTGATAGCAATAGGAAAATTGTATGAGTGGGTAATAGCATACGTACGAGTTAGACAATAACCAATACATTAATTTAAAAAAAAATTGGCACTTTCCAAGAGCAATTGTTCTAATTGTTATCTCCTGTTCTTACTCGATGCAAAAAACCCCGATGCTAATTAATTAGAGTAGATTCTAAACATTTGATCCAATTCAAAAGAGTAGACCCGTATGTAGGCTTGATGTAGGAAAAATCCACGTGACATAACTTTTTAACTTGATTAACACATTAAATTCAGGGTTACAATTTGCAGAATCCAGTTCGTACTACCCTATCAGTTTATGGGCATTCATAACTAATGTAATATTCATATACAAAAAGTGTACCCCTTTTAAACCCTCTGAAACGACCAAATGTGTATAACTATGTGCAAAAATGGTGTATAAGTAATAGGTAAATTAATTTGCTTATTTCGCACGGTCTTTTACCTTTGATATTACCAAGCGAGAGATAAAAGGCCAGTTGTAAAAAACTGGATAGTGTAGTGGAAAGAATTGGAAGAAAGTAGTTCTACGGGACTACGGCCGGAAAAAACAAGAAGCTAGATTGTTATACTTGGAGGTAGTTGATTCTTAGGAGTTGACTTCGAAAAGAAAGCCACAATAACAGTAACTTGGGATTTTGCAAATTCACGGATTTGCAAAGTAAAGCGGGAAAGTTTTTCGAAAGAAGGGTTTCCCGCTTTTTGTATTTATACCCGCCAATTTAAAGTGTAATAAATACTTTTCGTAACACTTTAGTTATATTCGCATCACTTTACATCTTGAAAATATGAAACTTCAAATTGGAGACAAGGCCCCGGATTTCAGCGTGGAAAATGAAACTGGCGAAATCATAAGTTTGTCACAGTACCAAGGCCAAAAATTAGTCTTGTTTTTCTATCCCAGAGATAATACGCCCACGTGTACCAAAGAGGCTTGCAATTTACGGGACAACTACCAACACTTACGGGATCAAGGATATGAAGTCCTGGGAATAAGTAGCGACCCTGGCAAATCGCATCTGAAATTTATTGATAAGCATGACCTCCCCTACTCTTTGCTTGCCGACACGGAAAAAAGCATGCATGAAGCGTATGGAACGTGGGTTGAAAAATCCATGTATGGAAGAAAATATATGGGAACTGCTCGCACTACTTTTGTTATCGATGAAAAAGGAATCATTTCAAATATCATTGAGAAAGTCAAAGCAGTAGCCCATACGGATCAAATTATAGAAGGGTAAGTTGGAACTGATATTTTCATCGAGGTGCTTGGACCACCAAACCGGCAGTCACCCAGAGTGCCCTGAGCGTTTAGCCGATTTTAAAGATAGACACTTCGCGGACCTACCTTCAGGATTTGACTACCTCCGGTTGGTACATACACCAGAACATATCGCACAGGTCCAACAAGCTTGTGTAACGGGTACCTCATTGGATGGTGACACCCTTACCAGCACGGGCAGTTATTTAGCGGCATTAGACGGAGTTGCGGCAAGCATCACAGCTTCCACTACTGGAGGCTTCGCATTAGTACGCCCTCCAGGACATCACGCTTACCCACATAATTCTACCGGGTTTTGTCTATTCAATAACATTGGTATTGCTGCGAAACATCTGACAAGCCAGGGGAAAAAGGTACTCATTGTAGATTTTGATGGGCATCTAGGCGATGGCACTTCACATATCTTCTATAAAGACTCGCAGGTATTATTTTGTTCTCTGCATCAATACCCGGCTTTTCCTGGAAATGGGCGTGTCAATGAAATTGGATCTGGAGCAGGTCTAGGTTATACTATCAACATTCCTATGCCAGCAGCCGCAGGAGATGATCTATTTTGGGAAGCCATGCAATCAATACTGCCCATTGCTCATCAGTTCAATCCAGATGTGGTGGCCGTATCCGCGGGTTTCGATGGCCATATTATGGATCCGCTGTTGCAACTGCGGTATAGTCTTTCAACTTATTACAAATGCGGCCAATGGCTTCATGAGCATTTTAATGAAGTATTCGCCGTGCTGGAAGGGGGGTATAATTTGGATATTCTGCCCAAAGCCATTTGGAATTTTGCGGATGGCTACAATGAGAAACCTCAACAGTACAGAGAAGATTGGACCAACTCCAGTCCGGTCGTAAGTAAAAAATTCTTTGCTGATTTAAGCGCATTGAAAGACATCTTGAGTCCATTTTGGTCCTTTTAGTACGGTTCTAAAAAAGCATCCATTACCGGATGGTAATCGACTACTAGTTTGGGGATCCCTAAATCAATCGATTTTTGAAAGTT
>JAJCYK010000040.1 GCA_029262935.1 Cytophagales bacterium
ATTACAATCCAGGTTAAAAGAGGTAGAAAATTTTAATAAGGGGACACACCTTAATACGGACCCCAAAAGAACCGTGCCTTGTTATTTTAACTCCGGCTGTTGCTCTTTTGCTGACGGAGACATTACGGGATTAGTAATAGAATCCGGACTTATAAAGCTAGTCAAGTGGACGTTGGACAAAACGAAGGAATATCAGGTACTTGAAAGTGCGTATTTGGAAAAGGTTTTGGAGAAATGCGCGGCCAATACCTCGACTTCTACCATGTGATCCTAAATACGCTTAGGGCCAGCCCTATATAAAAACCAAGGAAAAGAGTAGTTTAAATTATTTTGGTAGTACCTGCAAAACGGAGTCGATGGCTGACCGATCATAGTAAAACCCGTCTTTCATGACACCATGAATGAGACGGGTATTCCTGATATCCTGCAGTGGATCTGCTTCCAATAACACCAGATCTGCAAATTTGCCTACACCAACTGAGCCTAATTCATGGGTGCGATCCAGGTACTTCGCCGCGTTTATGGTAGCGGTTTTAATCACATGTTTTGTCGGCAAGCCGGAGGCTTGCATTAACTCCAACTCTTTATGAAGTGAAATACCTGGAGGCAATGCTCGTAACGGCGTGGGGTGTCCACCTGCTAAAATGGGTACTTTTGCATCAAACAAATCTTTCAAAATTTCCATGCTTACCTCTAGGGATTCTTGAGCGAATGCTTTGGCCTCCGCTGAATTGTTCATACCGTTATCCCAATATTTTAACCTTAAGGAATCCGGGTAATATTGCAAGCCTAAATCTTCCTCTGTAATCTGGGTATAGTCTTGAGCTTCAACCCAAAGTAGTGCAAGTACTGCAGTGCATTGCCACGTTTGGTTTTTCTTCAACTTGCTAAATAGACGGGACATTTTCTGTGGGTCTTTATTTCGATGTGCCCTATTTAGATCTGCAAAGAATTCAAACACATGGTCACCGACAGTGCCCTGGTTGACGAATTCTGCATATTTTTCAAGCAATTCCTCACTGTTTTGGGCGTATGAAAGTGATATTTCCAAATGCTCAATACTACGAAATCCTAAGTCCGATAAATCAGCCAGGTCCATACCCCATACATAATGGCCAGCAAATGGCAACCCCTGTGCTTGGGCTTCATTTACCAGGGCCTTTACTAAAGCGGGGGTGAGGCTGCCATAAATTTTGACATAATCGCCGCCGATTTCATGTACTTTCTTCACTGCTTCGCGGGCCTCGGAGGTATCTGAAACTACTATTGGCTTGGCCCAAAAATCTTCCCCGTCTACGATTTTTGCAGCGACCGGTCCTAACCTGGGAGCGAACTCCAGTGTTTCCACATAACGCTTCCAATCATGAAAATTGTTGATATGGATGTTGCCGAGGTCTCTAATTCCAGTAATGCCATGAGCTAAAAACAGGGGTAAAAACAGATCCGTATACTCATGTATGTGTACGTGCATGTCCCATAGCCCGGGCATCAGAAATTTATCGTCTCCCTTAATGATCTTTTCCGCACGGATATGGGCCTGCCCATGTGACCCAATATGCATGATGCGATTATGATTCACAAAGACATCCTGGTGGGGAAGCGTCTTGCCATTAACGACATCGACTACGGATACATTGGAAATGACCACATCTGCAACTTCTGGAGTGGTACAAGCCAGTAAGAGCAAAAGGCAAGGGAAGCATTTCATAGATCCAGGATCGTCAAATTCGCTCCAAGACCCAATCAATGTTGGCAGGCTCGTCCACGCCATCTCCGTCAAAATCAAATTCCGCAGAACCGTTGCCACCTCCTAGGGTCATAATGGGTTCATTTAGCGTGATACCAAAAAACTCAAATTCATCGGGATCGCTATCGAAAATGATTACCAGTAGGTCCTCGTCAAAACACATGCTGCCATTTGAGGTGGTGGGTACTTCTCCAACCGGGCTTACGGTTACAGAAAACCGCCCATCCGTTTGAATAGTTAAAGTTACTGATCCTCCGTCAGCTACAACGTCTACGTTGAATGCAGGTCCTGATGAAGTGCTGAAAAAGGCTCCCCGGGTGGCGTTCCAGCTACCTGCTATTTGGCTTACGGAAATTATAGTTCCATTCAAGGAGCAGTCGGGCCCATCGTCCTCCGATGAGCAGTTGAATAAAATGCCTGAAAGTAGGAGGCAGGAAATGAATAGATGGCGTTTAGGTCTCATAGCGCAGTGGGGTTGGTTGTAATACTATCCTGAGAAGGATGTTTAATGAAACTATTAAAATAAGTGACCAAATAAAAGTAATCACCCAGACAAAAGACTGATTTACAAGTAGATTCGAAGTCTACCGGGTGCTTAATAGTAAAAAGGGTAACGTAAAATGGAGGACATATTTACAAATCAAGAGTAAGCTGACTTTGTGGTGGTTCGCCCTGATTGTTAAGGTTAGAAATTCCTAGGCCTAGTAAACGTACGGGTTTCGTATGCTCAAAGGAGTTTAACAGTTGATCAGATAACGACTCTAAGGTTTCGAAATTATCAATGAGATTTGGATGTGTGCGGCTTCTGGTGATTTGTTGAAAATCATTAAACTTTACTTTCAGGGTGATCGTACGGCCATACGTCTGATGACCGTCCATCCAGTTCATTACCTTTCTCGCAATTCGTTTAATCTCAAAACGCATGTCGTCCACTTCGCTCAGGTCTTTCTCAAAGGTATCTTCTACACTAACGGACTTACGCAAGCGGTGTGGATTTACTTGCCTGTCATCATTACCGTAGGCAATTTGATGATAAAATTTGCCGTTTTTACCAAACAATTCCACCAACCGGTCCAAAGTGTATTGCTTCAGGTCTTCCCCTTTGTGAATGCCCATGCGTTGCATTTTTTCTGCAGTAACCTTACCTATACCATGGAATTTCCGGATCTCTAAGGAATCCATAAACCTCTCTACTTGCTCTGGCAGAATGACACTAATTCCATTGGGTTTCATATAGTCAGAAGCAACTTTGGCTAAAAATTTGTTAACAGAGACACCTGCACTGGCAGTTAGCCTGGTCTCGTTAAAAATACTTTTCTTAATTTCTTTAGCAATTTGAGTAGCGGAACTTAAGCCTAGTTTGTTTTCGGTTACGTCCAAATAGGCCTCATCCAAAGAAAGGGGTTCGACCAGATGGGTATAGCGATGAAAGATATCTCGTATTTGTCCCGAGGCCTCTTTATAAGCTTCAAACCGAGGTTTTACAAAAATGATATGGGGGCATTTTCTATAAGCCTGAGAGGAGGGCATTGCAGACTTTACGCCAAACTTTCTTGCTTCATAGCTTGCGGTCATCACTACACCCCGTTCTTTACTGCCGCCTACTGCAATGGCTTTGTTCTGGAGCTCTGGGAAATCCCTTTGCTCCACCGAAGCATAAAAAGCGTCCATATCAATGTGAATAATCTTCCTCAATGTGCCGTGATAGCTTGAAGTAAATTTAGGTTAATTAGCTGTAAAGATTCTACAAGGTCCCTAAAAAACCGCCTACTAAATAGAGTAGCGCCGCTACACTTCCCATGAGTAGGGCATAGGGTAGTTGTGTTTTTACATGATCGATGTGATCACTGGCGGCGGCCATCGAACTCAAAATTGTAGTGTCAGAGATTGGTGAGCAATGGTCACCGAATACTCCACCTCCCAGAACTGCGGCGATAGCCATGGGAATGTTAGCATCTAATGTCTGGGCCATAGGCACTGCGATTGCCATCATAATAGCAAAGGTGCCCCAACTAGTACCCGTGGAAAAAGCAATAAACCCACTAACTAAAAACAACAATAGTGGTACCAGTGCTGGAGAAAGCCAACTCTGGGTAAACTCTGCCACATAAATACCGGTACCTAAACTTCGGCAAACGTTACCAATTGCGAATGCAAACAACATAAGCAATGCAATCGGCATGAGGCCACCAATGCCCTTAAATGCCACATCAATAAGTTCAGAAAGCTTCATGATCTTAGCACTGCGGTATTGGATCATGGCAACTAACAAAGCCAATATAACCGCATACAGGACGGCTGAAGACCCTGACCCTTTGCCTATGGCTTGGAACAAGTGACCACTGATGCTGGAGGCATGCTCTACGGATTCCCAACCCGTGAAGGCCAACATTAAAGGCATCATCACCACCATGGTAGCAATAGGAACCAGCATGTGTCGTGCTTTGGGGATGACCCCTGTTTTGGAATCCATCATGGTAATTTCAGAGGACACCACAGGTTGTGCATCATCCGCCATTAGCTTGCCCAAATCCCGAGCCCGGACCTCAGCTTTTTTCATAGGGCCAAAATCCCGACCAGAGCTGATAATAAAGGCTACCATACCCAAGGCTAAAATGGGATAAAAATTATAAGGAAAGACTTGTATCATCATGGCCACTGGATCGGTAAATCCTTGCAGCAATATGAGACCCATTATATATGCCCCCCAGGCATTAAAGGGAATAAGGATACAGGCAGGAGCGGAGCTGGAGTCTGCAATGTAGGCCAACTTTTCTCTGGAGATTTTAAGCTTGTCAAATACGGGGCGATACAGGGCACCTACTGTTAAAACTGATATGGAGGATTCTACAAAAATTAATATTCCAGTCAGCCACGCCAGCCATTGAATTGCTTTGCGATTACTGGTTCCTTGCCGGGTTTGCAGTCTTTGTAACCAGGTTTCTACCCGATTTACAAATCCCAATACACCTCCGGATCTTTGAATGAAAGCAATTAGTGCACCTACCAGGGCACTGAACATTATGGTTTTGGTATTGCCTTCGTCTTTGAACACATCAACTAGCGCTTGCACCGTGGCCAAAGTTCCTTGTAATAAATTCCCGCCATGGATTATGACCCATCCCAGCCATATTCCAAATATTAAGGCCACAAAAACTTGTTTAGTCCTTATAGCCAAAAGGATGGCTAAAACTGGGGGTAAAACAGACCAAAAACCAAAGTGCTCCATAATTATAGTACGTGTTCAGCTTTTAGCCATTGGTAGGTTTCTTGGACAATGGTATCTAAAGGTACGGGTTGAAAATGCAACTGGGAGCGGGCTTTGGCATCGTCGCACAGTACATTGTGGGTGACTAATTTGGTTTTTTCTGGGGTAAGTAAAGGTTCTTTATCGGAAAAAAACGAACCCAATTGGTAGCCCTTAGTGGCCAGATGCAACAACCATGAAGGGGTAGTTTTTTTGGTAATTGGCTTGTTCATAACCCGTTCAATGGCATTAATGAACTCCAACATGCTAGCTTCAACTCCTCCTAATAAATAATTTTCACCCTTTAACCCATGATGGAAAGCTTCTATATGAGCTTTGGCTACTTCGGGAGCGAATGTGAATCTCCCCAATGCCTTGGGCACTCCGGGAAGTTTTCCTAAATGCACACTTTTAAACATCTGCACCCAATTTTGAGTATCGTAAGGTCCCACGATATGCGCTGGATTTACTATTACTCCATCTAAACCCTGGGTCACGGCTTGTTTGACTTCCTGTTCTGCTAGATATTTGGTGACAAAGTAGTTAACACCTGAGTCCAATGCATTACTAATGGTTTGTTCGTTTACCGGCTCATGATGAAAGCCGTAGGCCGCTACGGAAGAGGTGTGGATAAAGCGATTGGCATTTTTGGCTATGGCAGCCTTTATGACATTTTGGGTGCCTAGTACATTGGTCTGATATTGTTTCTTGTTGTGTTTTGACCACAAATTAGTGCTGGCTGCCACATGAAATACCGCATCCACTTGTTC
>JAJCYK010000041.1 GCA_029262935.1 Cytophagales bacterium
CAACATGTGGATTTGTCGCAAGTGAAATATATAGGTGGTGATATTGTGGATGACTTGATTCACAACAATCAAGAAAAGTACACCCGGGATGATCAAATTACTTTTGCGGTTATCAACTTGATAAAGGATCCACTTCCTGTATGTGACATGTTATTTACAAGAGACTGCTTAGTACATTTATCTTACGAGAATATTCAACAATCCATTCAAAACATTAAGTCTTCTGGATGTACCTATCTGTTGACCACTACGTTTGTCGACCGTACCGAGAATTACGACATTACAACTGGCACTTGGCGTGCCATCAATTTGCAAAAGGCCCCTTTTAATTTCCCTCCACCCATAAAATTAATAAACGAGCAGTGTACTCAAGGGCATGGAAAGTTTAAAGACAAGTCTTTGGCTTTATGGAAAATAGAGGATGTACCACTACCCGATTTTAATTGAAAAATACGATGCTAAATTTCTTACATTTTTAATTATGAAAAGACGGCAATTTCTTAAAAACACCACCCTGGCTGCGGCATCCGCCACACTTTTACCCAGTCTTACTTCTGCTCATTCTGCTGTTCGGCCTTTGAAAAGCATTGGGATCCAGTTATTTTCCCTTCCCAAGCTGCTCGAGATGGATTTTAGAGGTGGGATTGAGATGTTAGCTAAATTGGGATACCAGGAAATTCAACTATTCGGCCCTTTTCCTTTTAGCGCCGAGTCTGCCAAAAATCAATGGAAAGCCATCACCCCCATGTTGGGGTTTACCGGCAGCGGTTATTTTGGGCACAAAGACACGGAGGTGAAGGCCATACTTGATGAGTTTGGTATTAAAGTTACCGCCGTTCACACCGATTTAGATACACTGCAAACAAACATGGAGGACTTAGGTGAAGCTGCCTCTATTTTAGGTTATGATTACGTCGGTATTCCGGCCATACCAGAGCACCTACGGGCTACCAATGATGATTATAAAAAAATGGCTGAGGTATTTAATGCCATTGGGGAAAAGGCTAAGCAGGTAAACTTAAAATTCGCCTATCATAATCATGGGTATGGACATGTTGAACAAAACGGAGCAATCCCCTTTCATATCATCATGAATGAAACCGATCCCGGCCTGGTATTTTTTGAAATGGATTTATATTGGACAACGGCGGCAGGAATCAATCCGGTGGACTATCTCGAAGCCTATCCAAATCGATTCCGCCTCATGCATGTGAAAGATATGAGTGAGAAAAAGCAATTTAACGGAGACGGTGGTAGCCCCCAGCAGTGGATGGAGCTATTCCCATATATGACTACCTTGGGTAGTGGTGTCATGGATTTAAAATCCATCATACCGGCCGCTCAAAAAGCTGGAGTGAAACATTTTTATGTGGAACAGGATCTTGTGGCCAACCCTCAGGTAGCCCTAAAAACTAGTATTGAATATTTAAAAGGGCTATAAACCAATTGTTAAATTAATACTCAAAAAATCATTATGAAAAAAGTCACCGTAATTGCAAAATTGACGCTTCTTGTTTGCCTTACTTTTTTTCTCTCCTGTTCTGGTCAGTCAAATGAGACGGGTTTTATTGCTCTTTTTGACGGGGAGACCCTAGATGGCTGGGTGGGTAACAAACAAGCATACCTGGTAGAAAATGGTGCCATTGTAGTAAACCCTGATGGGGGAGGCAACGGGGGAAACTTGTATACTGAAAAAGAATACAGTGATTTTGTTTTTCGTTTTGAATTCCAATTAACTCCTGGTGCCAACAATGGATTGGGCATTCATGCACCCTTGACTGGGGATGCGGCCTATTTGGGCAAAGAGATCCAAATTCTGGACAATACTGCGGAAAAGTACGCCGACTTAGAAACTTACCAGTTTCATGGTTCGGTCTATGGAGTAATCGCAGCCAAAAAAGGATTTCTAAAACCCGTGGGAGAATGGAATGAAGAAGAGGTCCAAGTGAAAGGTTCAAAAATAAAGGTCATTCTAAATGGCACCACCATATTGGATGGAGATTTCTTAGAGGCAAGTGCTTCCGGCACCTTGGATCACAAAGAGCATCCCGGCTTACAACGTGCAAGCGGTCACATCGGTTTTTTGGGCCATGGTGATGTGTTGCGCTTTCGAAACATCAGCATTAAAGACTTGAGTAAATAGCTTTTAAAAGCCCGCAAAATGGCATCAGTGAAAAATGGTTTTTTCCTTTTAATTCTAATGATCGTAGGTTGTAAAGAACCGCCGAAAACGCTAATTGCCCCCTGGGTAGCGTATGATGAATCTGCAGAAATAGAAAAGAATGCTGAACATGATTCCGAAAGAATGCGGTACAAATTAATACAATCAAAAGTCTTGGATAAAAACGATATTTGGGAAAATGTCTCTCCTCAAATTGCTTACTTTACGGAAGCTGAGTATCAGCGTTTGGCACCATTAATTTTCAATCAAGACATTCCTTCCATACAGGCGCACATTCGAGCAGGAGATCTTACTTATGAACTGCTTACCCAATGGTACCTCTACCGCATTGTTAAATTTGAGAACAACCCGGAACTCACCCTACATGCTATAATTAACATAAACTCCTACGCGGTGGCAGCGGCACAAGCTTGTGATAAGAATAAATCAGATATGGATCATCCTATTTATGGCATGCCCATCTTGCTTAAGGATAATATTAACCTAGAAGGTTTACCCACAACAGCTGGAACACATGTGTTTAGAAACAACCATACTGAAGATGCTTTTATTGTAGAAAGGATAAAGGAACATGGCGGTATTATCTTGGGCAAAGCCAATCTTAGTGAGTGGGCCAACTTTCTTTGCCTGGGCTGCCCAAACGGTTACAGTGCCGTAGGTGGACAAACACTAAATCCCTACGGCCGCAAAGTATTCGATACCGGAGGCTCAAGTTCCGGTAGTGGTGCTTCTATGGCAGCGAACTACGCGGCAGCCGCTGTAGGTACAGAAACTTCAGGATCCATTCTTTCCCCTGCGAGCAAGCATTCCTTAGTAGGACTTAAGCCGACGGTGGGTCTACTAAGCCGGAGTGGTATTGTACCCATTTCCAGTACTTTAGACACTCCTGGTCCTATGACCAGAAGCGTCATTGATAACGCCATCTTATTGGACGCCATGAGGGGCACAGACCCAGCAGACCCAGCCATGAAAAATGTACCCAAAGACCATGGATATTGGAATTTAGAGGGCAGTGATCTTAAGGGGTTGCGTTTTGGAGTAAACATAAATTTCCTGGAAGACTCTATTTATCAGTTAACTGTGGATAAAATAGTTGCTCTCGGTGCCATCGCCGTGGAGTTTGAACCCGAACAAATGAATTTCGAAAACTTTGGGACACTACTTAGCGCAGATATGAAAATAGACCTTCCTCAGTATATAAACGAATATGGATCTGCAGATATTTCGTATCGA
>JAJCYK010000042.1 GCA_029262935.1 Cytophagales bacterium
CAGAATTGGGGGATTCGATACCCATGGGGGGCAAGTAGAATCTTACGACCCTACCTTGGGAAATCATGCTGCATTGCTTTATCATATTTCTGCCGCTGTGGAAGCCTTCCAAAGAGACCTTCAGGCCCAAGGCCTCGAAGATCGAGTGGTAACTTGTACTATGTCGGAGTTTGGAAGACGTGCAGCTTCCAATGCCAGTTATGGTACGGACCATGGTAATGCCGGACCCATGTTTCTCTATGGCAAAGGTGTAAAACCTGGTGTAATTGGTACAAACCCTGATTTAAGCAATTTGGACCGAAACAATGTCCCCATGCAAATTGACTACCGCCAGGTATTTACTACAATTTTGCAGGACTGGATGGGAGCTTCAAATGAAGCTATAACAGATACATTGTTCGACGAATTCCTTGACAAAAAACTAGACCTATTTAATAATCTGGTTACCAGCACCAATGATGACTTTTTAGCCAAGCGCTTTAAACTCCATAGTGTCTATCCAAATCCAGTTCAGAGTCGCACTACATTCTCGTATTACATAAACACCGCGGTCGATGTAAAAATGGACTTATACGATACCAGTGGTAGATTAATAAGAAGCTTAATAAGTGGAAATCATCGAATAGGGGAACATGAGGTTAATATAGATCTTTCAGATCTTAAACCTGGAACCTACATATATAAAATAAAAGCAGGTCCTCTAGACGCTGCCAAGAAACTTGTCAAAATCTAATTATCGGGTACCATGAACAACCTAAGATACATTATTTTAACAGTTATTCTCGCTTGTTTTACCACTGTCGCAATGGCTCAGTTTGGCGGTAAAGACGGCAAGAAACCCCGCAAAGACGGAAAAAAAGTCAGTCTATTTGGAGGTAAGAAGAACGCCAAAGGCACGCCCAAGGGCCCAAGCGGAGGCGGTGGGGATACTCCCCAATTTTCATTGGGGCTTAAAGGAGGTGTACATCTAACGGATGTAGAATCTACCAAGAGTTATACTGTTATTACTCCTCTGGACCTTAGTAGCAACCTAACTAACAACAAACTATACGACAAGTCCTATAGCAATGTTGGGAACCATATTGGTTTGGCTGGATCCATGGCACTTTCTCCCAACCTATCGCTTAACCTTGAACCCGGATATGCCACGTACAAATTTGGGTATCAAACCTCATATACATGGGACCAATTTGAAGACCAGCAAAGCTTTGTAACCATTGACAATGATGTGGATCATGTCATTAGTTATTTGGATTTGCCTATAAGTGTAAAATACCACATTAAAAGTGGGCCCATAAAACCCTTCATATTAATAGGAGGATATTACAGCTTTAGAACCAGCGCAGATAAAGAAATTACTACCAAAATCGAAGATGGGGCTGCTGGTGGACTGAGTGAACTGTCTTCAATCTCAGAGCGAGTTGGAGTCGACAATTTATTCTTGCGTTCTAGTGCTGGAATACTTGGAGGGGCCGGGGTAAGTATTGATGTAGGTAATAGCCCTTCAAATGTTAGTGGAAGTACCGACTTAGGTACAGTACGTTTCTTATTAGGAGTAAACTACCGCTACGGGTTACATAATATAGTTGATGTACAAAATCGGTTTAATGACAGTTCCTTAACATCTGGAGTTTACGATGTAACTGATGATTTGGAATTGCGCAGCATCGAAATTTACATAGGATGCCAATTTACACTCAAGTACAAAGATTTTAAATAAGTATGAAAACATTGAAAGTGATGTACACGAAAAGAATTTTGCCCATCAAATTTTTGTCCTTGATCTTATTGTTGGCATTTGGTGCTTGTGATATTCAGGACAATGTTATCGAACCGGAGTCGGTATTCACCAAGATTTACAATAACGACAACTACACGGATGCATTTTTTCCTATGAGCATCACACAAACCGCAGACAGTGGTTATCTGATTTTGTCAGGCCGAGAAGAAGTTGATACGGAATTCTTGGGAATCTATTTAACGAAAGTTGACGCCGAAGGAAATTTTGTTTGGGAACGCACGGCGGGTGAAGACTATGCCAATCCGGTAGGTGGATGGATGGTTAGTGGTTCTACCTATCAATTCTTCTGCATGGATAAACTTAATCTTGGCACCTACCTGCTACAGGTTAATGATCAGGACGGATCAACTTCTGAAGTGTCCTATTTAGGTGGATTGCAATATCCTTTAGCAGCAGCAGCCACAAATGATGGTTTCGTGGTACAAGGATATAATCGAGAAGATCTTCGCACCGTATTTGCGAAACTTAATGCCAATGGAACAACCATTTGGCAAGAAGAGTATGACACCTTTGAGGATGTAGAGGAAGATATTGTCAGACACTTGATACGAACTACCCGGCCCCTGCCCTTTTTTGCAGGCCAAGTGGGTAACAGTTATTATTTTAATGGATTCTACAACTTCAGTTTTTCTATGGTGTTTGTTAATTCCAGCGACGGAGCATTTAGCGGGGTGATTAATGGCCCGGGGATCGACGACGCCATTAGCAACGCGGTCAGTATTACAGGGACTGAATTTGCTATTTCCAGATACAGCTATTTAGAAAACGAATTGTTGCCGCGCACCAATATAGACGTAAATGGTATTGGAGTAACCGGTGATTTAGAAGGATATAATTTTGACGAGCTTACCC
>JAJCYK010000043.1 GCA_029262935.1 Cytophagales bacterium
AAAAACCATGAAAGTACTAATACCAATCTTGTTATTCTATATGGTGATGATGGGGTATGCGTGCCAAAACGGCCAACAATCAAAGGAGACAACTGCTCTTAAAGTGGAGATCAGAGAAGACAGTGGGTCATACTCCTTATATAGAGATGGACAACCCTACCAATTTAATGGAGCAGGATTGGAATTTGGTAACATCAAGAAACTGCAGATCAACGGAGGAAACTCCATTCGCACCTGGCGCACGAATAATGGCCAGGAAACAGGCCTAGAAGTACTGGATAAAGCTTTGGAACATGGCTGTACCGTAACGATGTGTTTAGAAATGAAGCGTGAAAGACATGGGTTTGATTACGATGATAGTCTAGCGGTGGCGCAGCAGTTTAATAGTTTAAAGCAGGAGGTACTAAAATATAAGGATCATCCCGCTTTGATCGCCTGGGCTATTGGGAATGAGCTTAATTTAGGTTACACCAATCCCAAAGTGTACAATGCAGTAAATGAGATCTCGGAAATGATCCATCAAGTGGATCCCAATCATCTTACCACTACTACTACAGCCGGAATCAATCGGCAAGTGGTGGATGATATAAAATCCAGAGCTCCTGATATTGATTTTTTAAGTATTCAGCTCTATGGGGATCTGGTTAATTTGCCCAAGTATATTAAAGAAACAAATTGGACCAAGCCCTACATGGTGACAGAATGGGGAGCAGTGGGTCATTGGGAAGTAAGCCAAACAAGTTGGGAAGCCCCTATTGAAAATACTAGTACTGAAAAAGCTCAGCATTACTTAAAAGGATATCAGTCAGCTATAGAACCTTATGCAGATCAGTGTATTGGCTCCTATGTTTTCTTATGGGGACAAAAGCAGGAACGGACACCTACCTGGTACGGGATGTTTCTAGAGGCAGGAGAGTCTACAGAATCCATTGATGTAATGTACTATCTTTGGAATGGACAATGGCCAAAGAATAGAGCACCCCGGGTGGACTCCATTAGGTTGGAAGGAAAATCAGCTTTTGAAAATATATATTTATTACCTCAACAAAACTATAGTGCAGAAGTTTTCCTGTTTGATCACGAAGGTGATACCATCGACTTTGTTTGGGAAATAAAACCGGAAAGCACCGACCTAAAAGAAGGTGGTGATTTTGAAGAAGCTCCGCAGAGTATCGAAAATTTGTTTGAAGTTTCATCCCAAAGCACTTTAAGCTTTAAAGCTCCTCTGGCAGAAGGTCCCTACCGACTATTTGTATATGCCTATGATGGAAAAGAGCATGCTGCTCACGCCAACATACCATTTTATGTGAGCCACTAGCCAAATGTTAGGTTAACCAATATCACCCTCTGATCATCTTTTAATTTGTCGGGTGACCTTGGCTTATAAGTTAGTGAAGGTGCTATTTAACTCAAATAATGAACAAATTTCTCTATTTATAGGTTTACCTTAAGTTGGGTTCTTTTCTAACTACCAAAGAATATAGACTTTAAAAACTTGGGTTGCGAACAGATTAAATTGGCATCGTTTCTATCAGTCTTTCTTAATAAACGGAAGTGGTTCTTTACAGCCCTGTCCCTATTATTTATAACAGCTTGCATCGATGAAATTACATTGGATAGTACTTCAAACACGGGGAATCCTTTAGTAATTCAGGGGCAATTAATTAAAGGAGATCCCTCTTCGATCAGGGTAAAAGTTTCAAGAACTGCTAATTTTGAGGCCCAAAGTTTACCTGAACCGATCTCTCAAGCAAATGTCATTCTTCATGATAAGGTCAATAATAGTATTCAACTTCAAGAAGTTAGTCCAGGAGAATACGAACTTGAAATTGACAATTTAAATAATACTATGCCGATAACCATCGGAGGGTCATACCGAATTGAAGTTGCCCTTGATCAAGGGGGTACTTATGAGTCAGATTTTGAAACACTCCAGCCAGTTCCTCAACCAGATTCTATTTCAATTAAAATGATCCAAAAAGTGGAGTTGGATGATTCCGGCAACCGCACCACTAAAGATTTCATAGAACTATTCATACATACACCTTTGTTGGTGGAAGGCCATGAGAATGGTACTGCTTTAAGGTGGTTATTCAATGGTGTTTATCGTGTGGATGAAAATCCGCCCCCTCCTGGATCTTTAAAAGTGCCGAAGACCTGTTATATTCCTCAATCCCTGAATCTCGATGAAGTCGCGGTATTTAAGGCCTCCAACACCCCTAGACTATCTGCTTTTAAGTTAATGGAAGAGGAGATCGACCACCGTTTCTCACAAGGCTACCTTTTTACTATTAAACAACAATCTCTAACCGACGAGGCATTTGAATATTGGAACCAGGTAAGCCAATCTGTAGGACTATCGGGAGGTTTATTTGAGGCTACTCCGGGACGTATTAAAAGTAACATTTCTAACATTGAAGACCCTCCGGAGGAAGTACTAGGTTATTTTTATGTTTCAGACGAAATAAAAATACGACGGTTTGTACAACGCGAAGAAGCCGGTATTCCTCGCGGCTTATGTGGAGCGCTCGGAAGAGACCCCAATCTTGACCTGTGTGAAGATTGCCTGCTGATACCGGCAAGCACTCTTATTCGACCAGCATTCTGGAAACAATAGGGCATTAAGATTTTACTGTATGGAGATTTCGTAAAAGGATTTAAAAATAGTTTTGAGAGTATACCCTTAGTAGTAATGAACAAATCCTGTGTTTTGGTTAACTAGCATAACTCTTCATGGCTAAGGTCCAATTATCTAATTGCTTTATAGCAAAGGTTAACTTATGGATCTCTTCTTCACAAAAATGCAGAAGTAACAGGTTATGTACTTCGACAGTTGGTTGATCGAGATCTTGAGTCGCTAGGTTGTCCGTTAAAGTCAATAGGGCCCTTTCAATTTTTGAAAAATAAGGAACCTCATTCCAAACCGATACCAAAGAAAGTTTTAAATCAGAACCTCCCAAATGTTTGAGCTCTTCAGTATGAAAAGCTATACAAGTTTTACAATCGTTTATTTGCGCTATTCTTAAGCTAGCCAATTCCACTAAATGATTGCAAAGTGATGATTTAGATTTTTTTTTCGTTCCCATTTTGTAATCTATCTCTTTTTGGTTATTAGCGAAAAGCATTTTTTGAAACAGTTCTGGGTATAAGAAGTAAAGAAGTTTCGTACTTCCTTACTTCTTAATCAAAAGGTTAGCCAACTACTTCTTCTTTAGATTTGGCTATTTTCACCAAAGCCTCTGCAAGTTCTTTTGGGGCTGTCTCCAAGGGGACATGACCATATTCTAAGGTCACGACTTCATCAATCCCCAGCATCTTTTGTACATATCGTTGATGTTTTAAAGATATGACCCTATCAAGAGTAGTCTCCACAAATGCCTTAGGCACACTGCCGAAATTTTCTTGAGTCGTTATGATGGGCTCGAAAAAGGGCTTTGTTGCCTGAACTACCAGTTTTGGTATAATGGCGTCTATTTGCTCTTCAGTAGCTCCTGTAAATATGATATTCAATATCGTTTCTTTACTCATGACAGCCGTACTTTTATCTTCTGAGAAGATTAGGTTTTCAAGAAACTCGCTCCCTTTATCTTCCGTGAAAACTTCTACGGCTGTTTTTCCATGATAGGGTAAAGCGGAAGCTACGAACACCATCTTTTCAATTTTCTCTGGTACTTCTTCAGCTACCTGGGATATTACAAAACCCCCAAAGCTATGCGCCACTAATATTACGGGCTTACCAATTTGGTCTAATTCTGTCTTTACCCGGTCAGCATAAAGTTTAAGGGTGATATCAGTAGTTGGTGTTTTGTCGTTTCCATGCCCAGGTAGATCAATGGCTACTACATGATGCCCGGCATTTTCTAAATGTGTGGTGGTTTCTTTCCAGGACCAAGCACCTTCCCAGGCGCCGTGTACTAATAGAAATGTCTTATTTGAATTTTTCATTGTTTCAGTTTTTTAAATGTTTATGATTTATTTAAGTGGATTATCCCTTGCTAATCGCCTCACCCAATTCTTCATTGGTCATGGCTATACCATCCAGATTCCAAGTGCCATCCACGGTGTGTACCACGTTGGCATAAATGTTATCTTTCGGCTGCTTTCCTCCGGACAATTGGTGGATGATCTCCGTGGATTCAGCAAAGAAGGCTATTTGTACTTCTCTTTCTGCCAGGGCAAAAGAGGGGACTTTCCATTCCATCCATACTCCGGTAAATTCTTTTCCTCCTGAGAAAGTGGCGCGCTTCGGTAATACATGTACGGTGGCCGTAATATTTGGCCGCATCACCTGGTTATCGGCTAACCCATGATGTTCCAAGAATGCGTTCGTAATTTTTAATACTGCTTCTTTTTCTTTTCCTACGGGGATAACTCCCTCGGTCATTGTTAATGTAAGTGGCATGATCTTTATGTTTTAAATTGTGAGCTGCGTTGCTCATCAACATTACAAAGGTGCCAAGTACGGGAAGCATAAAAGTTGTCATATGACAACGTTTTCAGAAAACTTGATTTAAAATTGATTAATTCAAGATCAGTGGTAGAAATTAGTAAAAGAGGGATAGAAAAGGGGGCGTAGCTTCATCAAGTAGTGATCTGTTGAAAAATACGCAATACAATTAGAGCTGCGCTCTTAGCTTGCTTAACGTAGAATTGGTCATGCCTAAATAAGAGGCTACAGCTTTACTTGAAACGCGATTAAGCAGTTTTGGCTCATGTTCCATGACCCAGCGTAGTTTGTCAATGCCTTCCATACCTAGAAAGCTATAAATTCGCATTTGCGAATGAATGAAGGCAAATTCCATAAATTTATTGTAGACTTCCCGAAAGGGAGGCACGGTTTCCGTTAGTTTCAGAAAGTTGTCCTTGGTGATAACAAGTAAATCAGATGGGGTTAAAGAGACTAGAAAATCCCGCGAAGGCTTTTGTAAGATAAAACTAGGAACCGCTGACATTATCGAATCTTCCAAGGCAAAAAAACCGGTCACTTCGTTGCCCTTGTCATCAATTTCGTAAAGACGTAAGCAACCCTCATTTATGAAATAGAAGTGCTTGCAAACTTGACCAATACTGCATAGTATCTCGTTTCGTTTCGTTTTTAGGGGTTTAAACTTTGAGGTTACCTTCAGAAGAGATGCGTCATCTATGGTCGTTTGTCTCCGTAAATACTGCTCTAACTGTGGATATATCATAGAGGCTTAGGTTTCATTTATTCATTTAAGATAGGAAATATCATCAAATCCAGAAAGGGACTAATACTACTAAGATTCATCAAAATGTTGACCAAATCAATAGAGTGTGAATAAATTCCACCTTTTAAGAACCTGACCAAATACTTTTATTTTTCCGGCACCTTATCTACCTTCTCGATTGATTCCGTTTTCAATGGCTAGAGCACAAAAATTCGGCACCTTCGGGGGAGTATTCGTTCCTTCCGTACTTACCATACTAGGGGTAATCATGTACCTACGTCTAGGTTGGGTGGTTGGTAATGCAGGATTAATTGGTACCATCATAATTATCCTAATTGCCCATGTCATTTCTGTGACCACGGGCTTATCGGTATCTTCTATTGCCACTGATAAAAAAATAAAGGCAGGGGGTATATACTATGTTCTTTCCAGGAGTTTAGGGCTACCCATTGGAGGTGCCATTGGAATCGCTCTGTTTGTGGCGACGGCTCTCAGCATCTCTATGTATATTGTTGGTTTTGGTGAAAGTTTCAATCATGTTATTGGGTTCAGCCATCCAGAAATGGATGTGGCTGAAAGGATCAATAATCTTCGTATTACAGGAACCATCACCTTAATATTAGTCACCACTATAGCATTAGTTAGCACTTCTTTAGCTATTAAAGCGCAATACTACATTCTTGGTGCCATCGGCCTTTCCATTATTTCCATTATCGCCGGAGGCCTTTTTAATGATCACGATTTCACAGTCTCTGCAGTGAATTTGTTTTCCGGAGAGGGATCCGCATCTATGGAAGTTGTATTTGCCATTTTCTTTCCAGCGGTGACTGGTTTTACTGCTGGGATAGCGATGTCAGGTGACCTCAAGGATCCCAAAAAATCCATCCCTACGGGAACGATGGCAGCCATTGGAGTAGGTTTAGTGGTGTATATCGGTTTAGCCATTTTCCTGGCTACCACTATTGATGCAAATGCTTTGATGGAGGATACCAATATCTTAGCGAAAATAGCCCTATTTTCTGCTTATGGGGCCCCTTTTTTAATGGCAGGAATTTGGGGAGCCACGTTGTCATCGGCCTTGGGCGGTATCCTAGGGGGACCCCGGATTTTACAAGCCATGTCCATTGATAAGGTGACTCCGAAATTATTTAGTAAAGGAGTTGGCAAGTCAAACGAACCCAGAAATGCCTTGTTATTTTCTTTTGTAATTGCTGAGGCCGGCATTCTAATTGGAGAGCTTGATTTGATTGCACCTATTGTTTCTATGTTTTATCTGGCTGCCTATGGGTTCATCAACCTTACCTCAGCCCTTGAAAGTTGGTCAGGATCTGATTTCAAGCCCACGTTTAAAATCCCGAGAGCTGTAAGTCTATTGGGAGCAATTGCCACTTTCGGGGTTATGTTCAAGCTGGACATGATTGCCATGTTTGCTTCGTTTGTAGTTATTGGCTTGATCTTTCTTTATCTGACCAAAAAACAGATCAACTTGGGGTTCAGTGATGTCTGGCAAGGCGTGTGGTCTGAGGTGGTGAGAATGGCTTTGTTCCGAATGAGTCAAAACAAACCAGATAAAAGAAGTTGGCGCCCCAATATTATACTTTTTAGCGGCAGCACCGATAGAAGACCCCATCTATTGGAATACGGAAGAAGACTTGTGGGTCGATTGGGGTTACTTTCCAACTTTGATTTAGTAGAAGATCCAGCTACCGATACGCTTTTTGCGAGACGAGAACAGCCTGTTGAAAGTTCGGACACCAATAAAGGGATATTCACTCGTCGGTATAGCTGCCAAGATGTTTATTCGGGAATAGAAAGAATTGCTGAAACTTACGGCTTTTCAGGTTTGGAGCCCAATACTATATTAATTGGTTGGGCGCGCTATAGCCAAGACCCTTTAAGATTCAGCTTATTAGTTAAAAAGTTCCAACAATTGGACTACAGCTTGCTTATTATGGACTACGATCAGCAGGTTGGGTTTGGTGATAAAAAGAGGATTGACATATGGTGGGAGGGAAGAGGTCGGCATGTTTCCTTCGCATTAACAATCTCCAGATTTCTGAGTACCTCCGATGATTGGCAAGGGGCGGCGATTAACTTGTATATTTTGGCGGATACGAGTCAGGTAGATGATGCCATACTTTATGAGATATTGGATCAAGCTCAGGAAGAGCTAAGAGTCACTTTAGATTTAAAAATAATAAATTCAGCGCTAGATCACAGAACTTTCTATGATACGGTTAAATCAGAATCCTCCCTTGCAGATTTAGTTTACCTGGAATTACCGGAATTAATCGCAGGAAGTGAAGAGGCGTACTTTCAAAATACGGACGCCCTGTGTAAAGAAATTGGCACAGTGATCTTATACAAAGCTTCTAAGGATTTTGACAGTATCGATTTGGGCCTTGGAAAAAGAGCCTTTAGTTATGCCACAGACGAGACTGCGCTGGTAACTCTAGAGGCACCAGATGCTGCTAACGTCCCAGTAATTGATCCCCCAATACAGCCGCTGATAGCAGATAATTTCAGTGTGCTTGATGAAACGGTAAAACAGGTAGTAGTGGGCTATTATAGGGAATTTCTCATTCCGTATGCCAATAAGAATATTCAATTGGTACAATCAATCCAAGGACTAATTTCTCAAACCTATGATACACTGAGTGCTCAAAGCGATACTGCTGCTACTTTGCTTAGGTCCAGGAGTAAGGAACAACGGGAATTACTTGCCAGTGTCTATGCCCAGATAGAAGATTTTCAATCACACGAACTGCGATTTCAGGAACAAATATTATCCACTGGCATTGATAAAGTTACGGAGGAATTCGATGACATTGTTTCTAAATGCCCACCTCATTTGCTGGTAACCTATGATGGTTTGTTATCCGACGGAGATTATCAAAATTTCAACTGGTGGCAGCGACTAAAACATAAAATCTTAAAAAAACCACCTCGCTACCAGTTTAATTTTCAACAACTCACGGCTTTACAACTCAACCAACATATACCGCTAGCCTTACTAGAAATTCAAAAGCAAATCAATCAGGACAGCGATTTATTTGCTAATGATTTGCGAAAATACTTCCGACGTACGGTGGCAGGCCTTCAAAATCTAAAAAGTAAGGAGAATGATCATCG
>JAJCYK010000044.1 GCA_029262935.1 Cytophagales bacterium
GTTATAAAGATCTTAACGAAACAAAAAATTTTCGCTTCTGCTCTAAAACTTAACGCTGCCCACTAGAATTTATTTCGTTTAGAAATTGGCTCCGGGAAATACCCCAGTTTCTCCTAACTCCTCTTCAATTCTTAACAATTGATTGTATTTTGCCATGCGATCGGATCGGGACGCGGAACCCGTTTTAATTTGTCCCGTGTTTAGAGCTACTGCTAAATCTGCAATGGTATTATCTTCCGTTTCTCCTGAACGGTGCGACATGACACTCTTATAGCTATTTTTAGTAGCCAAATTTACCGCGTCTATGGTTTCTGTCAAGGTACCAATTTGGTTTACTTTAATCAAAATAGAGTTGGCTATGCCCTGTTCAATACCTCTGTTTAATCGTTTGACGTTGGTAACAAATAGATCATCTCCCACTAATTGTACTTTCTTTCCAGATAATTCTGTTAGCAACTTCCAGCCATCCCAATCGTCCTCATGCATGCCGTCTTCAATGGATAATATCGGGTACTTGTCCACCCAATCATTCCAATACTCTGCCATTTCGCGAGAGGTAAGTTTTTCGCCTGAGGACTTCTTGAAGTGATAGGTTTTAGATTCCAAATCATAGAATTCCGAGCTAGCAGCATCAAGGGCAATTCCCATATCCTCACCGGGTCGATACCCGGCTTTTTCAATAGCTTGTAATACAACTTCAATGGCCTCCACATTGGAGGTAATATTGGGAGCAAATCCTCCCTCATCTCCCACATTAGTAGAAAGTCCTTTATCTTGTAATACCTTTTTAAGGTGATGAAATACCTCAGTACCCATGCGCAGAGACTCTGAAAACGAAGAGGCATTCACAGGCATGATCATAAATTCCTGAAAGTCAATCGAATTGTCTGCATGACTGCCGCCATTCAATATATTCATCATGGGCACCGGTAATGTCCTGGCATTAACGCCTCCAACGTAACGAAACAAGGATTGGCCCGCTTCCTGAGCCGCGGCTTTGGCCAAAGCCAAGCTCACTCCCAATATTGCGTTTGCACCTAGGTTCGACTTATTTTCAGTGCCATCAACCTTTATCATTATGTTGTCTACCAGGCTTTGTTCAAAAACCGAATAGCCTACCAATTCCTGCGCCAGGATATCATTGACATTTTCTACAGCCTTCAATACTCCTTTGCCTAAAAATCTGTCCTTATCGCCATCTCTCAGTTCTACGGCCTCATGTATACCAGTGGAAGCACCTGAAGGAACTGCTGCTCTTCCCAAGATTCCATTGCTGGTAATTATATCCACCTCAACAGTAGGGTTACCACGACTATCTAGTATTTGACGGGCATGTATGTGCTCTATTAAACTCATTGTTCTTTTACAGTTTCGGTTTGTGTGTTTTTAATAATTCCCAAAAATTGATCGAATAAGTATCGACTGTCATGTGGGCCAGGAGATGCTTCTGGATGGTATTGTACAGAAAATGCTGGCTTAGCCAACACCCTCATACCTTCTACAGTCTCATCATTTAAGTTCTTATGAGTGACTATCAGATGGTCTGCCGCTTTTATTTGAGCAGCATCTACTCCAAAGCCATGATTTTGAGAAGTCACTTCACAGAGACCTCTTTCTAAATTTATTACCGGGTGATTTATTCCACGATGCCCGTGATGCATTTTATAAGTTGAAACTCCACAAGCCAATGCCAGTATTTGATGTCCTAGACAAATCCCAAAAACCGGGTGATCATGCTCTAGTATCTTTTTCACAGTGGTAACTGCATAGTCCATAGGCGCGGGGTCTCCTGGTCCATTACTAACAAAATATCCATGGGGGCCCCAAGCCTCCATTTCTTCATAAGTAGTGCGCGCAGGGAAAACTTGCAAATAACAACCACGTTGGGCAAAATTTTTCAGAATGCTCTTTTTTACCCCTAAATCTAAGACGGCCACCTTAATCGGGGCTTGTTCATCTCCGGTAAAATAAGGCTCCTTAGTGCTTACTTGGGAAGCCAATTCCAACCCATCCATATCCGGTACGGTGGACAATTTCTTTTTTATCTCCTCCAAATCTGTGAGTTCGGAACTGATGATTGCATTCATGGCCCCTTGATGTCTGATATGCCTAACCAGCTTTCTTGTATCTATCTCACTTATACCAACGACTTGATGGTGCTTCAAATAATCATCTAGAGAGTCTTCGGCCACTTTTCTGCTATAGTCGCGAGAGAAGGCATTGACCACTAAACCGTTAATTTTGGGGTTTTCGGACTCCTGTTCACTATCTATGGTGCCGTAGTTACCAATATGAGAGGTGGTGTTAACAATGATTTGTCCGAAATATGAGGGGTCCGTATAAATTTCTTGGTATCCAGTCATACCGGTGTTAAAGCAGATTTCGCCACCGGTCGTTCCTATTTTCCCTATAGCTTTTCCTTTGTAAACTTGGCCATCCTGTAGTACCAGATAAGCGTCGGGAACTTGAGAGGTATTTTTCATGAACTATGTTAGATTTTAGCCGTAGTCAATTATAACCTCACAAAAATAAAAAAAGGGATTAAACATCCGCTAATCCCTTTAATTTTTTATGTAGTAAATTTTATTTACTCCTCTTCACTACTGTCTTCCGTGGTTTCGGCTTCCGGTGGTGTGGCAGCTTCTACTTC
>JAJCYK010000045.1 GCA_029262935.1 Cytophagales bacterium
CTAGATTAGATAACTCTAATTGTCTTCTGCCAAGTTCTACCCATTGGGATTTTCGAGCCATCTTCTAATGCTTTACAAATAAAACTATCCAAATCATTTCTACTCTGCAACCGAAATAGTATATAGTAATATTCTTAAATTTGGCTTTTTGTCCAAAGGAAAAAGATTTGAAATACGATGTTACTATTATTGGCGGAGGGATTGTAGGGTTGGCAACCGCTTATAAACTAATCGAAAAGCAGCCCGGACTAAAGCTATTAATTCTAGAAAAAGAATCCGAATTGGCGCAACATCAAACCGGGCATAATAGCGGCGTGATTCATAGTGGTTTGTACTATAAACCGGGGAGTTTAAAAGCGAAAAACTGCATTAATGGTTATCACAGCCTCATTGCATTTTGTGATGAGTACGATATTGCCTATGATTTATGTGGTAAAATAGTAGTTGCAACTGAATCAGAGCAGATTCCATTATTGGAGAATTTACACCAAAGAGGCATACAAAATGGACTCACAGGGTTAAGGAAAATCGACTCCGATGATCTCTCAGAGTATGAGCCTCATGTTCGCGGATTACAAGGCTTATGGGTCCCGCAAACCGGCATTATTAATTATTTAGAAGTTGCAAAAAAGATGGGCCAGCTACTAGTCGAAAAAGGAGTTAGTGTTAGATGCTCACAAAAAGTGACGAACATAACACACCAAAGTCATACACAAGTTACCACCAACCAAGACAGTTTCGAAACAAAATATGTGGTGAGTTGTGCAGGGCTTTATTCAGATCAGGTAACAAAAATGACTGAGCCAAAATTGGAGATTAGAATCATACCTTTCCGGGGAGAATATTTTCAACTAAAGCCCGACAAAGAGCATCTAGTTAAAAATCTCATTTATCCTGTACCTGATCCCAATTTTCCTTTTCTGGGGGCACACTTTACTCGAATGATCCATGGTGGTGTCGAAGCGGGACCAAACGCGGTACTTGCTTTTAGCAAAGAGGGTTACTCCAAGTTCAATGTCAGGCCCGGAGAACTGCTACGTACATTGGCTTGGCCTGGTTTTCAAAAAGTAGCGTTCAAGTATTGGCGAACTGGCATGAGTGAAATGTATCGATCGTTTTCTAAAACCGCCTTTACCAAGGCTTTGCAAAAACTGATTCCTGAAATAAAGAACAGTGATCTAATTCCCGGAGGTGCAGGTGTAAGAGCACAAGCTAGTGACCGTACTGGGGGGCTATTAGATGATTTTATGATTAAAGAAAATAAAACGGGCGTGCATGTATGCAACGCGCCCTCACCTGCGGCAACCAGTTCATTATCCATTGGAGAGACTATTGCCACACGTATGCTAAAGCGGCTGTAACCTTTAAAAAGAAATTATAGCCTTTGGGAACAAAAAATGGTCCCTTGCGTTATATCTGTATCAAGCATAAAAACTGTGCCTAAAAAAGATACTACATGCTGTTTTCCTTGTTGCTGTTGTTTCTATACAATAACGGGGAAGGAGTATTGAGTCTGAAAGAAATTAAAATCTGAAGAGCCTTTCCAAATCCGGAAAGGCTCTTTTTTTTGATATGGAAGTAATTAGCGATCAAATAATGCACGCGAAACGTTTACAAGGAGCAGTGGGAGGCACTCCCTTGTTTGAAATTACTAATGTTTTTAAAAAGTTTGGCGTTTCATTGTTTAGCAAATTGGAGTGGATGCAACTGGGAGGAAGTGTTAAAAGCAGGCCGGCTTTTAATATGATTTTAGAAGCATTGAAAAGTGGAGCACTATCTCCTCATAAGACTTTATTAGACGCCAGCAGTGGAAATACCGCTATTGCCTATGCGGCGGTGGGCGCGGCTTTGGGAATAAACATAACGATCTGTTTGCCTGAAAATGCCAGCAACGAACGCAAAGACATACTTAAAGCTCATGGAGCCAATTTGATTTACACATCTAAATTTGGTGGTACAGATGAAGCACAAATAAAAGCCAAGGAACTCGTGCGAGAGCAACCCGAAAGGTACTTTTATGCCGATCAATATAATAATCCGAATAATTGGCGAGCTCATTACAACACTACTGCAGAAGAAATTTACAAACAGACCAATGGCCAAATTACTCATCTGGTAGTAGCCCTAGGTACTACTGGCACCGCTATGGGTACTTATAGAAAACTACATGAACTTAAGCCATCTGTGCAATTAATTACCTTACAACCTGAGTTAGCTATGCATAACCTGGAGGGATGGAAACATTTGGAAACAGCAATTGTGCCGGGTATTTACCAACCCCAACTAGCTAGTAGTTCTCTTGAAATAGACGGTGAAGAAGCGCTTGCCTTGATACCTAAAGTAGCTAAATCCGAAGGGCTATTAATTAGCCCATCCGCAGCGGGCAATTTACTTGGCGCTATACGTGTGGCGGAAAAGATTGACAAAGGCACTGTAGTGACACTATTCCCGGACAACGCAGAAAAATATTCAGAAATTCTAAAGCACATTATGCCATGAACATCGAACTACCGGAGGCCCTACAGCTAAAACTAGAGGAACACGCTTTAAGTGATTATCCAAACGAATGTTGTGGCTTTCTCTTTGGATCAGATAAGGGTGCTCAAAGAAATGTAACTGAAGTATTGGCGGTAACCAATGCTAAAACAGGTGATCAACGGCGTAGGTTTGAAATTGACCCCATGGATTATCTAAAGTCCGAACGTTATGCTTTAGAAAACAATCTAAGCTTACTAGGCATTTATCACAGCCACCCAAATCATCCTGCTAAACCATCCAAGCATGACCTGGCACAAGCTGTTTCATTCTTTTCATATGTTATTATTTCTTTAGATCAACAGGGCATACAAGACATTACCTCATGGCAACTCCAAAATCAAAGGTTTCTTGAGGAGCAAATAATTCTTAATAAAAAAATTAAATTTTTAAATTAAATTATCATGGCTAAAATAATCATTCCCACACCGTTAAGAAAATTTACTGGTAATCAAGCTTCCATAGAAGTTGAAGCAATTGATATTAGACAATCCCTGGCAGC
>JAJCYK010000046.1 GCA_029262935.1 Cytophagales bacterium
TCAAAAAAAACTTGCACTTTGAATAGCGATAACCATTATGGAAAGTCCAATTTGTTTGTTAAATTGCACTTTGCTAGGAAAATGTATAATAATTAGTAACAATCCCACCTCGTTTTATGAAGCTACTATTTTATGATTCGGAAATCCCCATCTTATTAAAGAATACTGGAAATCCGATTGGAGGCGCCTGTGTACGTCAATATGCTATAGCACGAGGCTTGGTAGATAATGACCATCAAGTTGGAATACTGACTTGGAAAGGAGCTAAAAAATATATCGGTCATGATGATTTTGCATTTGATCTGGTGGAGTCTTTTCCTAGAGACAAAGGAATAAAGGTGTTAAGGGCGCTTTATATTTGGATGCCTAAGCTTTACAAGGCAATATCAAAATACCAACCAGATTACCTTTTTCAGAAAGGACCTTCTGCAAATACCGCCATGTTGGGCATCATAGCGAAATGGTTGGGTATCCCTTTTGTCTATATGGTAACCAACAATTGGGACGGTGATGACCGGTTGTCTCAAGTGAAGGGCCCAGGAGTTAGGTTTTTATTCAGCAGAGGATTGAAAATGACCACCGCCATTATTTGTCAAAATGAATACCAGGAGCAAACTTTCAAAAAGAAGTTTCCTGATAAGAAAACAATTCTTATGCATAATCCACTTTTCGTGGAAGGAGGGATGAAACCAGCCAAACCCTTATCGGAGAGAAAGTATTTTGCATGGATTGGTAATTTTAAAACAGTTAAAAACATGCCAGGGGCTTACGAAATTGCTAAAAGCATGCCGGAATTCGATTTTAAAATCGCAGGAGCCAGGGTGGTTCCTAAAAGTTACGACCCCGGGACAAAAGACGCTTACGAGAAACTTAAGAAGCTCCCTAACGTGGAAATTGTGGGCCATGTAAAACGGGCAGAGGTGTTACCCTTACTTGCCAATGCATACGCATTATTTAGCACGTCACATATGGAAGGTTTTTCAAACGTATTCTTAGAAGCGTTGGCTGCTGGGACTCCTATTGTAACACGTGATATCATTGATCCTGATGGTTTACTGGCAAGAAATGAGTTGGGTACAATTGTTAAGACCTGTGAGGAAATGCCCAAAGCAATGCTAGCCCTAATCGATGAGAATATTTACAATAATATGGCGGCCAGGTGCCAGCAGTACGTAAGTGATAATCATAACCCAAAAACAATTACGCATCAATTGTTAAGCGAACTTGTAGGTTGATTCTGCTGAATACTGCTATCAATGGTTTCAACTTATCAGTGATATAGAATATAAAAATGGACAGTATTCGCATAGGGGCCGTTGTAAACGGCTCTAAAATCCCAGCATGGCACTATACCTTATTGGAAGAGATTTGCGCTTCCAATCACTACGACCTTGTTGTGGTAATGGTGATTACTCCCAAAATAAAGCTATCCCAGACGCTGGGAGCAAAGCTTTTGCAAAAATGGCAGACTTTTGATACCCGAAAACTACGCCCAAACGCCTCTGCTTTCAAGAATGTTTCGGAAATTTCGGAGAACACCGAATGCATCCCAATCGCGCCACTGAGGGAAGGGAAGGGCTTTAACTTGGAAGGAAAGGAGTTAAGCCAACTTCGGGAATGCCAATTGGATGTTTTATTAAATCTAAATCCATTCTGGGGTCCTCTGAACGCACTGGAATTTCCAAAATGCGGGGTATGGCATTATTTTCATGGAGACTATCGTAGCCAACGAAATAACGAACCAGGTCACCAGGAGCTGTTACATCAGGCCGCATATAGTGGCACTTTCTTACTAAGATTAAGACCGGCGCCTCAAGACCATGAAGTATTGTACAATTCCTACGCTTATGTTGACAAAATTTCTCTAGGAAGGACCTTGCAAAACACCCAGTGGAAGGCCATAGCCTTTGTCCTACGTAAACTGAAGGAGCTGCAACGCTATGGCCCAGAAGAATTTTTGGCCCGGACAACACGTAACAACAGCGATCTAAGCTTTTACTATCATCCAAAGCATCCTAAACCCTACAGCTTAATGGCCTTAACTCTAAGGCAAATCATAGGGACTATCAAAAAGAAAATTCGCGAGAAATTCATTTTAGAAAAATGGATCTTGTTGTTTGATCGTGGCGAGGGTCCAGCTACTGACCTCTCTAAATACCAAAAGATCATACCACCCAAGGATCGTTTTTGGGCAGATCCGTTTCTTTACTATAAGAATAACAAACACTATATTTTTGTAGAAGAAGTAATTAATAAAAAGAAAGGACATATTGCTGTGATTGAAGTGGACCAGCAAGGGAACTATCAAAAACCCACAAAAGTTTTAGACCGGCCATATCACTTGTCTTACCCCTACATTTTAGAATGGAAGGACGATGTTTACATGATTCCGGAATCGTCGGGCAACAATTCAATCGAGGTCTACAAAAGCACGAATTTTCCAAACGGTTGGGAACTTCATAAAACCTTAATGACCGAGGTGCAAGCGGCCGATACTACCTTGTTTTTTTATAACGATACGTGGTGGATGTTCACTAACATTCGGAATTATAGAGGGTATCCAAATTGGGATGAACTGCATCTGTTTTATGCTGATGATCCGTTTAGCGAAACATGGACACCACATCCATTAAACCCTATAGTTTCCGATGTAAGGGTTGCCAGACCTGCAGGCAAAATATTTGAATGGCAGGGTAAAATTTATAGACCATCTCAAAATTGCTCTAACCGCTATGGTTATGGCTTAAAGTTTAATCAAATTGAAAAACTATCGGAGAACGAGTATGGTGAACGAGAAGTGACTTCCGTTGAACCACTTTGGGAGGATGACATTAAAACGGTGCATACTTTTAATTTTGAACAGGGCCTGTCCGTTGTCGACGCTAAACTGAAACGGTCCAAGATTTAACCCCTCAAAAGATTAACATTCAATAGTTTATCTGCAGTTTAAGTTGACCTTAAGCGCTTTACCCGGTATCTTCAAAAAAAAGTATGTCAGCCATGCTACATTTAGCGGAAAAACCTATGGAAATTATTCTATAAACTATCCGTTTTATACCATTTTCTATACTTTTAGGAAACTAACCCTAGCTTTTATTGGTTTATAAAGAGTAACACCTAGATGTAATGAGCTATTCTAACTACCGTGCCACCGTACTATTTCTACTATTGATGCTATGGGGATGTTCCAGTTCGGATGATCCTGTGCCCACGGCACCAATACCAGACACCCCCGATCCTGTGGATAATACGGACCCTAAAGACGTACCTGGAAGTGCGGATATTGTGGCTTTCCCAGGGGCTGAAGGTTTCGGTTCTTTTACACCAGGTGGACGTGGCGGAGCTGTAATTGCGGTGACTAATTTAAATGATAGCGGGCCAGGAAGTTTAAGAGAAGCAGTGGGGCGTTCAGGTCCGAGAATCATCGTTTTTCATACAGGAGGGACCATTGAGCTAAGTAGTCCCATTCAAGTAAGGAACCCATTCATTACCATAGCTGGTCAAACAGCTCCTGGTGATGGTATTACTTTAAAGGGGGTTGGGCTCACAATTGTGACCAACAATGTAATTGTAAGAGGTCTTAGAGTAAGAGTTGGCGATGATCCCAATGGACCAGACCCTAGTAACAGAGACGGCATTAGCTTAGGGAGTACCTCCTCGGATCAAACATTTAACGTTATTATTGATCATTGTTCCGTGAGTTGGGCCATTGACGAAAACACAGCCCTTAATAATAATGTGCACGACGTTACCTTTCAAAGAAATATTATAAGTGAGGGATTGCATTTTAGCTTACATGAAAAAGGTCCACATTCCAAGGGAATGCTGATCGGAAAGAACAACGTGGATCGTGTTTCTGTCCACCATAATTATTTTGTGCACAATGACGCTAGAAATCCCAAGATCGCCATCGACGTCCGCGCGGAAATAGTAAACAACCTTATTTATAATTATGGCTCAAATGCAACAAAGCTTGGCCCAGGAGCAGAAGTAAATGCTGTAGGCAATAGTTATGAAACAGGTCCTAACACGGACTTAGGTAATAACGCCGGTGATTTTGTAAGCGGTGTTATTATAGATTCTGAAAACGGTACCGAGTTTTTACTATATGTTAAAGAAAACTTGGGACCAGGAAGGCTTACAAACGCCGGAGATGATTGGTTAGTGGTGTCTGGGGATGACAACGAAAGATTCCGTTCCTTGGAACCCGTACCTGGGTTTATACAAACGGGGATCGTAGAGGATGCTGTGGAAACAACCGCTGCAGGAGTATTGGCGGATGTAGGTGCAAACATACCTAAGTGGGACCCAATTGATGAGAGAGTAGTTCAACACTTTCATGATAAAAATGGCGCTATTATTAATTCACAGGATGACGTAGGCGGATGGGTAGATATGCAAATTGGTCCAACCACGATTGACTCGGATGCCGATGGTATGCCGGATACGTGGGAACAAGATGAAGGATTTAACCCAAATGATCCCGCAGATGGTAAATTGGACCAAGACAGCGATGGTTATACCAATCTTGAAGAGTATTTAAATCATTTTTTTCAGTAAGCCTAGATTTTGATCCTCGGATCTTTATTGCTAATTTTTCATTTAAAGAGATAAGAATATTATGCGTGGACTTTTTTTCCTGACCGTTTTAGCCTCACTAATGAGTTGCAAAGGAAGTTCGGGCGCGCAGCCTTGTCAAATAGTCCATGAGAACCTTAAAGCTTTTCCTCAAGCTGCAGGATTTGGAGCCTTCACCAAAGGAGGTCGGGGAGGAACAATAATCGAAGTTACCAACCTGGATGATAACGGGCCAGGGAGTTTTCGAGAAGCCTGTATGACACCAGGCCGTCGTACGGTCATTTTTAAAATTGGGGGGAACATCAAACTAGTAAGTATCATAAGAATTGTAGACCCCTTTATCACAATTGCCGGACAAACGGCCCCAGGAGATGGCATAACCTTATCCGGAGCTACTCTGGTGGTTTCCGCTAGTGAAACAATTATTCGTGGTTTAAGAATTCGAGTAGGCTCCGAACAGATAAGAGACTGGGACGGAATTGCCATATTATCTATGAAAGACAAACCCGTTACTAATGTCATAGTTGATCATTGTACCATTAGTTGGAGCATTGATGAAAATGTTAGCACCAATGGCCGCAGGTCCTACATTTCCAAAGTAACTTTTTCAAACAATATCATAAGCGAAGGGTTGAATGATGGTAGCAAACATTCCAAAAACCTTCCACACTCAGCAGGAATGCTCCTCAACAAAAGTGGGGTAGATAGTGTGTCTGTATTAGGGAATTTGTTTGCTCACAACAAATTTCGCCAGCCCAAAGTTGGCCTTGGAGTTACTGCGGAGATCGTAAACAACGTCATATACAATTGGGCCACCAAAAGCACCACCATAGCACCAAACAGCACGGTAAATGTCATTGGTAATTTTTATAAACCTGGACCCGATTGGAACGGGAGGTATCGAGGCATACTAGTTGGTGAAAACACTACTTCCGATAGTATGGGTCGTGTTTTTTTAAAAGACAATTGGGGCCCTGGATTGGATACCTTGAATATAGATGAATGGGATGCAACTTCAGGTGTGCGCACGTGGAAAGTAGATTCATCACTAATCGAAATCGGAACCGTCGCACAACGGGTAGGAGTTGCGTACAAACAAGTACTAGCCCAGGCCGGAGCATGGCCCAGGGATACCCATGACGAAAGAGTAGTAAATGATGTAATTAACGGAACGGGTAGGATATTAAAATCAGAATCTGAAGTAGGAGGAGTACTAGCTTTGGCCTCTGGGTCCCCTGTGAAAGATACCGATGGAGACGGACTACCAGATGATTGGGAGAAAAATCAGGGATTGGATCCCAATCAGCCTGACGATGTTCAACTGGATCAAAATTGTAACAACTATCCCGACCTGGAGGATTATCTAAATTCCTTTTTCAAAAATTAGTTATTCATCCTTCTTCTTTTTCTTCTTACCACGTTTAGTAACCTTCTGCAGAATAAATTTGTCCTCAGGTGAGAGTTTTAAGGCTTTCAGCATTAAACCATAAACCAGCCACATAGTTCCGGCTACTACGGCCAGCTGAAGTATCAGCTGATCAGTAAACAAAAATTTCTTACCAGCAAAAGCCAAAGCACCGGCCACTAGCGCGGCCAATACAGGTTTGTAAAATGTGCGATTGAGTGGAAGGATCTTGTCGATTAATAAATAAGCCTCAACCATCATCAAAGTATTTAATAACACTACCGTTATCCCCCCGGCAAGTGCGGCTCCTACTAAACCGTATTTCGGAATCAGTATAAAGTCTAGTATTAAGGTGGTTACCAAATAAACGATAGAATTATAAAAGTTCATTCTGGAATATCCGGACATGTTGAGTAACGCACCACAAGCTCCGGTAGCTGCGTTAAACAGTGCACCGGATGCCAGAATTATAAGGCCAAGCATTCCTACCGAGAAATCCTTACCGAATATCGACAACAGATTTTCTGGGAATAAAACTATGGTAAGAAAAATGGGAAAGTTAAATGTTAGGGACCATTTACTGATGGTTTGATAATGTGACTTTAACTCGGCAATTTTGCCTTCGTTATACAATTCCGCAAAGATGGGATTGGAAATAGACCTGAGAGCCACAAATCCCATGTTTCCCACATTGCTCATGGTCAATATCACGGAATAGACCCCTACATCGGATAGCAAACCAAAAACACCTAACACTAGTGCTTCGAAGTTTCGTCCAAATTGATTTAGTAACAGAGACAAAAATAGTGGAAATGAAAAAGCCAATATTTCTTTATCATGCCGCTCAGGGTGCTTAGGTAATTTTTTGAAAGGAAAGATCTTGTTAATGAAGTACAACATGATCAAAACGCTAATGGCAATGGCTGCAATGAAGGCAATAGTTACCTGCTTTATCTGAAAACCCAGCAATATAACCACCGCAGCAAACAACAATTTGAGAATGTTAAATGCTAGATCATGAGAATACACATTGTATTGAATTTTCTTAAAACCGATAGCGACAGCTTTAAGACTATTTATAATTACCAGAAAGGGTATGGCAATACTAACTAGTCTAAGGATAGGTCCTAATTCTGGTTTTTTGAAAATGTACAGGCTTATAGGTTCGGCGGTTACAGCAATCACAAACGCCAAAACAAGACCTATAATTGCAGGAAGTCCCACTCCTAATTGGATCACCCCCCAAAGCTTGTTGCGATTCTTTTCACTCCGGGCAATGGCTACATAGCGTTTCATCCCTCCGTCCAAACCAATTAGACTTACAGCTGCTGTTATAGTTGCAATAAGTATGGCCAACCGATATACTCCGTATTGCTCGGCTCCAAAGGTTTGAGCCATTATGTAAACAAAACCCAGACTAATGCCTTGGACGAACAACTTTCCTACAAAGCCGATACTGCCGCCTTTAGCAGCAGTAACTATATTCTCTTGTTCGGACTTGTTAAGTGGGTTGGTACTACTCCCTTCCTCTTTAGTCATTTAAAAAATGGTGCGGTGGTAGAATAGGATAAAATTTATAAAAATTTGATATATTTTGACAAATATAAGGAAATTATTTGGGTTGAAAATCAAAATGCCTTTTCTATTTGCCCACTAAGTACTGCATTGGATCGATGTGATCTGGTCAAACACATTCGCCTTAAAATTGTAATTTTCCAAGGTACCCCAAATAACGAGCTGGTGTTTCTACCTAAGCGTCGTGATGCGTACTATTTTCATTTTAATAATGAATTCTCATGAGAATA
>JAJCYK010000047.1 GCA_029262935.1 Cytophagales bacterium
CTGGGATAGCTCATGAAATCAACAATCCCGTTAATATTATTTATTCAGGCATAGCTGGACTATAGAAAAACTTGAAGTCCTTGCTGGATGTGGCTTCCCGAAACGGATCAATTGATAACACGGAGGAATTTGAGACTCAAATTTCAACAATCATGAACATTAAAAAGAAATTGGACTACGACGAAGTAATTTCAGACGTGAATGATTTAATGCAAAGCATTAAAGAAGGGGCCGAACGTACAGCAGGGATAGTAAAAGGGCTGCAACTTTACTCTAGAAATGATCACGAGGTAATGACTATGTGTGATTTGCACTCAGGATTAGAAGCTACTCTTACCATTCTTGGTCATCAGATACACCATGGTGTTACAATTAATAAACATTTTGATGCCACGTTACCAGGAGCCGCATGTAATCAGAGCCGGATCAATCAAGTGTTTACCAACCTGCTCAGTAATTCTTTGCAGGCCATTGGGGAGCGTCGTGGAGTCATTGATATAACCACCAGTTGTAAGGACGGAATAATAACCATTTCTATTGAGGACAATGGACCAGGCATACCCCCAAAGATTTTGGATAAAATATTCGATCCGTTCTTTACAACCAAGGATGTAGGCGGTGGCACTGGGCTAGGACTATCAATAAGTAAGGGAATAATCGATGAACATGGAGGCTCGTTGGATATCCAAAACTTAGCCCATGGTGGTTGCCGAGCCATTATCAGTTTACCCGTGGAACAACCAATGAAATGAACGAGCGTTTTACCCTGTTATATATTGACGATGAGCTCAGTAATTTGAAAACGTTTAAAGCCGTTTTTAAATGGGACTACAACATTCATATTGCACAGTCGGCGGCCGAAGGCCTGCAGGTTTTATCGGAATCCACTGTTGATCTCATTATAGCGGATCAACGTATGCCATTGATGTCAGGTTATCAATTTTTTAGAAATATTGCCGATAAATATCCGGAACCCATTCGCATAATTCTCACCGGTTATTCCGACATGGATGTGTTGGTCAAGGCTATCAATGAATGCGGTATCTATCAGTACTTGACTAAGCCTTGGAGCGAGAAGGAGATGAAATATGTGCTGGATAAAGCGCTGGAGATTTACCAACTGCGAAAAGACAACAAACGGCTTTTACTAGATCTACAAACCGCAAATTCACAATTAAAAGCAGAAAATTATTACTTGAAAGAAGAAATTCAACTCGAAAACAATTTCAACAACCTAGTAACGGAAAGCGAGCGATTTAAGAAAATCTTAAAAAAGGTAGAGGCGGTTGGCAATACCAATACTACTGTTTTAGTAACAGGTGAGTCAGGTACAGGAAAGGAACTAGTAGCAAGAGCAGTTCACAACATAAGCGACAGGAAACATAAACCACTAATAAAGATAAATTGCGCTGCTCTTCCCAAGGAATTAATTGAAAGCGAGTTATTTGGGCATGAAAAAGGTGCTTTTACGGGAGCCCATCAAAGTAGAAAAGGGAAATTTGAGCTGGCCCATCAGAGCTCGATATTTTTGGATGAAATAGGGGAGATGCCCATTGGATTGCAGGCCAAACTGTTACGGGTGTTGCAAGAAGGTGAAGTAGAGCGGCTTGGTGGTGAAAAAGTTACGAAAGTAGATGTTCGGGTGATAGCAGCCACGAACAGAAATTTGGAAGAAGCTATTAAAAATGGATCGTTCCGTGAAGATCTGTATTATCGGTTAAATGTATTCCCCATTGAATGCATACCTTTAAGAGAGCGGAAGGAGGATATTCCACTTTTGGTGAAATTCTTCATAAATAAACTTAGTGGTCCGTTGAATAAAAAAATCACTACAATATCAAAACAGGTTATGAATCGCTTTTTGGCCTACCACTGGCCCGGCAATGTTAGGGAATTGGAAAACTTAATTGAGCGATCTATGATTTTATCAGATGGTCTGGGCCTACTTGTAGAAGAACCTTTGCTACCCAAAGTGGATCGATCCAGGCTGTTGAGCCTTAGAGATAATGAAAAACAGCACATTCAAAAAGTACTTAAAATAACTAATGGTAAAATCAGTGGCATGGGTGGTGCTGCTGAAATGCTAAATATCAATCCCAAGACCCTGTACTCCCGGATGCAAAAACTCGGCTTGACTGATTCAGGAACTGCTGATATTTAAGAAATGTGCTGATATATCAGTACATTTCCATCCAAGAAATCCCTATCAAATTATCACATGTAGTTCATAACTAGGTAGTTAATAATGAATCGTAAGCTTGGCATACGTTTTGAATAGCTACTAGTACAAATGCGACTATCAAACAACTACACCTTATTGGACCAAGAGAACTTTTCAGAAGTGTTGGAGCAACGCGGAAAGGTGATGATTGCATTTCGTACGAGATGGTCGGGAAGCTGCCACTTGTTTGAACCCATTATAAAAAAGCTAGCATATAAATACCAAAACAGTATTCTTTGTTATTCCATAGAAATACAAAACGACTCTTTGATAAAGCAGCATTATGGAGTTTACAGTTACCCCACGGTATTGTTCTTCCATCATGGAATAGAAGTAGATCGCTTGATTGGCATTGAGCCTCAGGCGGTATTAGAAACCAAGATAACTAATTTAATTCAGTACAATTCATGAATAAACTCAGCAGTTTGTCCGAGGACTTTTTAGTTAATCACTCGCTTTTTGCCACATTAAACAGCATCCAAATCAGTGCGTTGATTAGTAACGCAAGGTTTCGAAGGTTAACCAAAGGGGCTGAATTGTACCACGCGGATTACCCCAACCAACTTTACATTTTAAAGTCTGGAACATTAAAGATTAGTGAGTTGGATCAAAATGGGGACGAATATGCCAAAGAGGTTTTATGGAGAGGTGAATTGTTCGGAGGCTTGCCTCACACCACAACCATGCGTATTGACGAGTACGCTCAGGTGATAAGCCCATTGGTGGAAATTTATCAAATACCCGCTCCTTTTTTAGAAAGCCTGTTTAAGGAGAATTATTCATTCACTCAACATTTTATGACTGAAATTGCCAGCCGGGTAGAAAAACTTGAGGCGCGTTACCGTAGTTTAGTACGATTGTCGGACGCCAAAACCAGATTAATCTATTTGATTAAAGAATGGGCGCAAAAACAGGGATCCTGGTCAAAAGAACAGATCTTAGTGGAGAATTACCTGACCCATCAGGACATGGCAAGCCTGATTTGCACCACAAGGGTTACTGTTACCAATATATTAAATGAACTCAGGCAGCAAGAAATCATAAAATATAACAAGCAATCCATTGAGTTACTATGCCCTCATGTTTTTGGCAAAAGGGCTCCATTAAGGGCAGCAAGTTAAGTCATTGTTTTATGATGTTGCTATTCCATCCGGTTCCCGAATAGTTGGAATTAGTGAAAAGGATTATCATTTTTACTTTCCAGGAGGCCTTGACAGCCCTGTTTTAAACTAATCTACTATTATGTTAACTCATTGGAAGTTTATCGAAGATATCAGCCCGAGAGATTTGGCAGAGGCTCGTTTACAGTTGCATCATGCTGTACAGTTACCAGGTATATTTGGACGGTCCCTTTCACCATTGGATCAGGGGGACAAATTCGGAAATTTAGGCTGGTCAAAAGCAAGATCAGGATTTATTTCACACGCAGTTTTGGATGATCAATTTCAGGCAGTACTACTACCTCTTAATTTAAAGTTGGCCATCGTCAAGCAGGAAGAAGTTCTAAGTGAATTGCCTTTGGATGGAGTGAGTATGACAGAAGCGGTGTCCTGGATGGCTAATGAAATAGAAGAAAAGCATCCGGACGCTCCAAAATTAAGAATGGCTTTACCTTATGAGGTTCCAGGGTATAGTGCATCGTTCCTATTCAATATGAGTAATCAGATTGCCTTTCAAGCATTTGAAAGTATGTATGGCAATACGGACTTGGTATTGTCCCTATTGGCTGAGCAGTTCAAGCCAGTAACTGCACATCGTTGTTGGCCTCATCATTTTGATCTAGCCGCCTTATTTGTTTTGGAGGAAAACGAAAACCCTGAGTTGGAAAAAAGCATTGGTTGGGGGTATTCCCCGGGAGATGAAGCCCATCCAGAACCTTATTTTTATGTCAACTGTTGGCCTTACCCTGACATAGACCACGAGAACTTACCTGAGATTAGTTCCGGTGGACAATGGAACTTGACTGGATGGATCGGCACCACACTTTCATACGTCAGCTTTGCGGGAAATGCGGATCAACAACAAATTGTAGTAGACTATTTTAAAAGTAGTATAGATGCCTTGCAGCAGCTTATGCTCAAAAACTAATTCCAATAAATAAAGAATACCATTGGTTTGGAATCCAGTTTGTTGGTATTGTCAGTAAGTGAAATATGATCAAGCGGCAACCACATCAGGCGGCGACTTTTATCTAAATAAGCACGTAATTTCATAACCTTCGTTCTTTTACACAATATACACTAGACGCAAAAAGTGTTGGTATGGTAAAATACAGGAAGATAATTATTTGAGTATCAAGGAGCTTTGCGAAGTTTTTTGATGGTTCCAACCAGGCCTACAATAATCATTAATGCGATGAATGCGTAAACCCAGTAGGGTATGTTTTTGCCTACCACAATCAAATATAAGTAGGCACTAATAAAGAAAATGCCACTCATCATTAAAGGAATGAAAATCGGTTTCTTTTGCCGCATGTTTTTAATCACCCAGCCGATAGCGATGGTAAAAAGCGGTATGGTACCTACATATAAGGACCCGAAAATTATCGGATTTACTCCGTAATTCTCACCTAGGTTCATAAACCATTCCTTAAATGACTCCCACAATTCCATATCTAAAGTTAATAAATTAGCTTCATAATTTTAACCATCCAGGGTTGTAGTTCTTTCATATATTTATTTAGCACAATAGTCTTATTTACTCGAGAACCAGTAGGGTAGGCGTAAATCTTATTAAACAATTCTTTAATTCCAATGCCAGCAGATTTGGCAAGCACCAATTCTTGGAACATCTCCCCGGCATTGGGCGCGATCATACTACCTCCTAAAAGTTGGGCATCGCTAAAGCTAAACCAACCAGGTTTTATAAATAACAATAACTTACCATATTGATACTCGCTGGTGATTGCCCGATCATCATCTTTAAAATCAAGTACCAGACGTTCATACGAGATTCCTTTTTCCTTAATCTGCTTTTCTGATAGGCCAAAGGTAGCAATTTCAGGATCGGTAAATGTAACCCAACTAAAATGGTTGTAAGTAACTTTCTTTTTAAAAGGGGAAAAGAAATTATTTATTGCTACTGTGGCTTGAAGCTCCGCGCCATGAGAGAATTTTAGTCCATTTGCAGCGTCTCCTAAAACCAAAATGTTTTTGTTAGTTGTGCGTAAGTAGGGGTCTACTTTGATCAGGCCTCTATCGTCGCAAACAACATTTGCAGCAGAAAGATTAAGCATGGAGGTATCAATTACCCTACCAATGCCAACTACTACCGTGTCAAAAGCGATCGATAAGGCACTTTTGCCTTTTTCTAAAACGGCGGTATTGCCATCCGTAAATTCTTTAAGGCGTGTCGATAGATGAAAATCTATTCCCAAAGCCTTTGATTGCTCGAATAGAATGTTAGCAATTTCAGGATCTTCATGACTTAATATCCCATCCATCATCT
>JAJCYK010000048.1 GCA_029262935.1 Cytophagales bacterium
CGGCTTGGATGTTGTTACGATCCGTGGTTTCCACTCCTAAAGCATCTAAAAGTTGCGATTCGGGGCCCAAATAACCCATGGCTAATAGCACCAAATCTGCTTTTAGTATTTTTTCACTGCCAGGAACCTCTACAGGTTGATAACGTCCATCTAAATTCTTTTCCCACTTAATGGTAGTCAAATGAATCTCTTTAACATTTCCTTGGTCATCACCTACAAACTTTTTAGTCATACTGCAATAGCTGCGAGGATCGTCCCCAAATATAGCCTTCGCCTCCTCTTGTCCGTAGTCAAGGTAATACACTTTTGGCCACTCCGGCCAAGGGTTATCACCTGCCCGCTCCGATGGGGGCTGATCTAAAATTTCCAACTGGTGCAAGCTGGTACATCCATGTCTCAAGGAAGTGGCTACACAATCAGTACCTGTATCACCGCCGCCGATTACCACCACATTTTTCCCCTTGGCGTCAATATAGTGTTGGTCTTTCAAATTCGAGTCCAACAAACTTTTTGTATTAGATTGCAAAAATTCCATGGCATAGTGAACACCTTGCAAGTCACGACCGGGTACGGGTAGGTCCCGTGGATTTGTTGAGCCAGTACACAGTACTATTCCGTCAAAGCGGGCGATGAGATCTTGAGCGGAGTAATTTACTCCCACTTCTATACCTGTTTCGAACAAGATACCTTCATCTTGTAGCAAAGACACCCTGCGCTGTACTACGTTTTCCTTATCTAGTTTCATATTAGGAATTCCGTACATCAGTAACCCTCCTACCCGATCCGCGCGTTCAAAAACAGTGACTAGGTGCCCAGCCTTGTTTAACTGATCGGCACAGGCCAGACCTGCAGGTCCAGAACCAACTACCGCAACTGTTTTGTCTGTGCGATGAATCGGTGGCTGCGGTTTGATCCATCCTTCAGCAAATCCTTTTTCTATGATACTGTATTCAATATTTTTAATGGTAACCGGAGGCTCATTAATGCCAAGTACACATGATCCTTCACAAGGAGCAGGACATACCCGTCCGGTGAATTCTGGGAAGTTATTGGTCTTCATTAACAACTTTAAAGCTTCCTCCCATTTCCCTTGGTATACCATATCATTCCAATCGGGTATCAAGTTGTTCACAGGGCAACCCGATGCCATTCCTGAGATCATGGTCCCCGTATGGCAAAATGGAACACCGCAATTCATACAGCGAGCTCCTTGGTCCTTTAGTACATTTTCGGGAGTTTTTTTATGAAATTCCTTCCAATCTTTAAGACGTTCTTTGGGGCTGCGGTCTGCGGCAATTTCTCTTTTAAATTCTAAAAATCCTGTAATTTTACCCATTGCCATTAACTTGCTTGTTCCAGTTGTTTTCGTTCTTGCAACACTCTTTTATAATCCCTGGGCATAACCTTAACAAAATGTGCACAAGCTTGGTCCCAAGTTTGAAGTAAGCCCTCTGCTACTTTACTACCTGTATACTTAAAATGATTGGTGACCAACTCCTTTACATACGTAATGTCCTCATAGGCAAATGGATCAAGATCCACCATTTCTTGATTGCAAAGAGGTGCGAATTGGGTGTTAGGATCGTACACATAGGCCACCCCCCCGCTCATTCCTGCCGCAAAGTTTCTTCCTGTTTTGCCTAATACCACTACAACTCCTCCAGTCATATACTCACAACCATGATCACCTACGCCCTCTACTACAGTGGTAACTCCTGAGTTTCGTACACCAAATCGTTCTCCAGCCAAACCTCGAATGTACGCTTCTCCTGAAGTTGCCCCATAGAATGCTACATTTCCGATAATCATGTTTTCACTCGCAGCGTAGGTGGATTCTTGATGAGGATAGACTATTAGTTTGCCTCCGGATAACCCTTTCCCAAAGTAATCATTAGCCTCTCCCTCCAATTCGAAACGGACACCAGGGGCTACAAACGCTCCAAAGCTTTGTCCTGCAGAGCCTTTAAATTTAAAGTACAAAGTGTCTTCAGGAAGCCCGGCACTGCCAAATTTTTTAGAAACCTCATTTGATAACAAAGCGCCTACAGCACGGTCGGTATTAATAATATCGAATGAACCTTTATATGCTGTACCTAAATCTAAGGTTCGTTTTGCAGCTTTTAGAAGTATCCAGTCTAGAACATGATCCATCTCATGGTCTTGGGCGATTTGGTGGTAAAGACCAGCTTCTGCTCCGGAAGTCTCTTGGTATAAAATCGGAGAAAGATCCAAACTATTAAGTTTCGGATCGTCTATGTTTTCTCTTACTTCCAGGATACTCGCTTGGCCAACCATTTCGTTGACGGTGCGAAATCCTAATTCCGCCATGATTTCTCGTAAATCCTGCGCTAAAAAAGCAAAATAGTTCACTACATGTTGTGGGTCGCCTGCGAACTTCTCTCGCAACTGAGGGTTTTGGGTAGCTATTCCTACTGGGCAAGTATTCAAATGGCACTTTCGCATCATAATGCAACCCTCGACCACAAGTGCAGCTGTAGCCACCCCCCATTCTTCGGCTCCCAGTAAAGTAGCAATCGCCAAATCCCTTCCTGTGCGAATCTGGCCGTCCGTTTGCAGTACTACACGACTACGCAATTTATTCTTAACCAAGGTCTGATGTGCTTCGGCCAAACCAAGTTCCCAAGGCAGACCGGCGTGTCTAATGGAGCTAATCGGACTGGCTCCGGTGCCGCCGTCATGGCCCGCGATTAGAATAACATCAGCTTTGGCTTTGGCCACACCCGCGGCTATAGTACCTACCCCAGCTTCCGCCACTAATTTTACATTAATTCGTGCAGCGCGGTTGGCGTTCTTTAAATCGAAAATTAGCTGTTTTAAATCTTCGATAGAATATATGTCATGATGGGGAGGCGGTGAGATAAGCCCTACTCCTGGGGTGCTGTGCCGGACTCGTCCAATCCAGTCGTCTACTTTATGGCCGGGCAGCTGTCCTCCTTCACCGGGCTTAGCTCCTTGGGCCATTTTGATTTGTAATTCAGCCGCGTTTGTCAAATAATTACTGGTTACTCCAAACCGGCCTGACGCCACTTGTTTGATTGCGGAACGCTCCCAGTCGCCGTTGGCCTTTCTTTCAAACCTTATTTCATCTTCTCCCCCTTCTCCGCTGTTGCTCTTGCCACCTATTCGATTCATGGCAATTGCCAAGGTAGAGTGAGCCTCATGGCTTATCGATCCAAATGACATAGCGCCAGTGGCAAAACGCCGGTAAATATTTTCAACTGGTTCCACTTCGTCCAGGGGAATAGCCGTACGTTTTTTAAATTTAAATAAACCTCTTAGTGTACAGCTTACTTCTTGCTGATCATTAATAAGGTTCGCAAATTTCTTATAGATATTGTAGTCGTTACGCCGACTGGCATTTTGGAGATAATGAATTGATTTAGGGTTAAAAAGATGAAATTCACCTTCCTTTTTCCATTGATAAACTCCTCCTTCTGGCAATCCCATGGCCTCTCGATAAGGAGATTCAAACGCTTGCCGATGCAATTCCAGAACATCTTCTGTTATATGTTCGAAACCGATGCCGCCAATACGAGATATACTATCAGTAAAACACTTATCTACTACTGTAGTATCCAAACCCAATATTTCAAATATCTGCGCCCCTTGATACGACTGCAAAGTAGAAATTCCCATCTTCGAAAAAATCTTAAGCAACCCATAATCAATGCCGGCAATGTATCTTGATATGGCGTGATCAGAAGTACCAAAGTTGTGGTCTTCTTTGGCCATAGCTGCAATTGTTAGCAAGCTCAAATACGGATACACTGCATTGGCTCCATACCCGATTAGAGTAGCATAGTGATGTGTTTCAGCTACGTCTCCGGAGGCAACTACCAGGCCTGCTGAGGCTCTTAGTCTCTTGTTAATCAAATGATGATGTACAGCACCAGTGATGATAAGAGAGGGAATGGCTGCAAGTTCTTTGTTGGTACCCTGGTCCGATAAAATTACTACTTGTACTCCGTCACGCACCGCTGATTCTACTTTATTGCAGATTTCACCGATGGCTTTTTCCATAGCCGAGGTATCTTCTTCAACATTAAATAATGTATCTACTAGAATGCTTCGGAAGTTTGGATGTTCCAAATGCAACAACTTTTGATAGTCCTGGTGATTAAGTACGGGTTGATCCAATTGAATTTCTTGGCAATGATCGGGCGTTTCTGACAGTACGTTCAAATTGCTGCCAAGCTTTGTAAAAAGAGACATAACCATCTTTTCGCGAATTGGATCTATGGGTGGGTTGCTAACTTGTGCGAAA
>JAJCYK010000049.1 GCA_029262935.1 Cytophagales bacterium
GGCTGCGATCTTTCTCTAGATTGGATGAAACTGAACTGAAAAGGGCCAATGTTCACGATGGAATAAACAGTACGTTAGTATTGCTAAACTCCAAAATATCTGATGATACCATAACAATTGAAAAACAGTACGACCATACCATTCCTGAAATAGAATGTTTCCCTGGGCAATTAAACCAGGTGTTTATGAACATAATTAGTAATGCGATAGATTCCATAAATGGTCGAGGTACCGTTTCTATTCGCACGAGAAATTTGGGTGATTCTGTGCAAATTAGAATTACCGACACCGGGCGAGGGATGTCTGAAGAAATAAAGTCCAAGATTTTCCAACCATTTTTTACTACCAAGGGACCTGGTGAGGGTACTGGACTTGGTCTATCCATTACTTTTGGGATAATTGACAAGCATCATGGAAAGGTCACCGTCGATAGCGAAAAAGGAAAGGGGACCATCTTTACCGTTAATATTCCAATGAAACTCCAAGATGTTTTAGAACCGGTAATTTCCTAACCGTGCCTGAGCTCAGCCCATATTGGATGATATTATTCCTCTTAGCGGCTGGTCATGGACTGTTTTTATCCAGCCTTTTAGCTTTGCGTTCCAAGCAGTACCCAGGACTGAAATACCTTTCGATATTAATATTATTGTTCGCGGTATCTCTGTTATACTACGTAGCCTTTTGGATGGATATCACTCCCAAGCAGACGCCGCTCTGGGGTTTAATACTCACATTTCCCACCTTATATGGACCTCTGGTTTATGCGTATTTTCAAAAGCTCAACAACCAAAGAATAAATTTTTGGCTCCACGCAACACCCTTTTTTCTTCATTTTGCCTATATGACCGGGTGTTATGGTAATGTTTTAGGTATCATCTCATGGACTCCCTTTAATGCTTCCGGTGCGTTTGGTTTTACCATAGTCCAAAACGTAAGCTTGGTGATGTACGCCATAATACTAGCTAGAATCAGTGTGGCTATTGGCCACAAATATGGGAAAACTCTGGAGTATTTATACTGGGCTTTTGTTGGTTTTACTTTAAGCTTCTTGTGCTATTACGTACTGGTGTACACTATTGATCTACAGCCAAAGCAAGATTATGTTATTTCCTTGTTTATGACGGTCTTCATGTATCTGGTAGGATATCTGTTTTATGGAGGGCCAGTGGGAAAATTTTATCAAAAAAGAAAGAACAAAACGTATCAAAACTCTGGACTTACCAGGGAATTGGCCAAAGCATATCGGGTCCAACTACTAAATGTAATGGATACCCAACAGCCCTACTTAAATGGGGATTTAAAGCTTCAAGATTTGGCGAACCTTCTGGAGATGTCTAGTCACCACTTGTCGGAATTGATTAATAGTGAAATAGGCATGAACTTTTCGGAATTTTTAAATCAATATAGAGTTCGGGAGGCTCAGGTTTTGCTGAGTAGCAACCAAAAGATTACAGAAGTTGGTTATCAAGCTGGCTTTAATAATAAAACCTCATTTAGCCAAACCTTTAAGAAATACACAGGGATGACGCCTTCCCAATATAGAGTACAATTAAGCCCTTCACTTAAAAAACACCCTATCTGACTCATATTCGTTCGATAGCGAACAAATATGTTCAATAACGCACACCATATCCGCACACAGCACCTATAAGACTCTGATAACCATTAGGTTGAATATGTGGCACATCTATTGAACATAGTGCATTACATATAACAAAAACTATTGAAATGAAGCCCAACTGGAAACCACAAATCGGGATTATATTTGTTCTACTTGGATTAATAGTACTCCCTGGTCATGCTCAAAAGCCCATGACTTTGGATGAATGCTTGCAAATTGCTTTGGCAAACAACATTACCGTAAAACAAATCGGGAATGATGCATTAATTGCTGCAGCGAACGAAAAGCAAAGTAAACTAGAATATTTGCCCAGAGTTTCGGCTTTTAGCAATTACAATGTTAGTAGAGGGTTAACCAACGACCCTACTACCTTCGAACCAGTTACCGCTACCACGAAAAGTTCAACTCCGTCTATTGCTTTGGATTTGAATGTTTTTAATGGGATGCAGGTAAGAAATACTATTAGAAGGAATACATTGATTCGTGAATCATCGGATTTTAATGTGCAACAAACCAGGGACAATATCGAATTGGTAGTGACCGCAGCGTATCTACAAGTTATCTCTGACAAAGAGAACATCAAAGTTTCAGACGAACGTTTGGATCTATTGTCAAACCAATTGAAAAGAGCTGAGCGGCGTGTTGATGCAGGGGTGGCCAACATGGAGCAAGTTTTTAATTTACGCTCACAAATTGCCAATGAGAGGCTGAACAAAGTTACACTGGAAAATCAATTCAAAAGTGACCGCTTAAACCTGTTGCAAAATTTGCTGTTGGACCCTGCGGAGGACTATGATTTTACCGATTCATCCATACTACAACAATCCATAGACACGAACTTGCCTTCGTACCAAGAACTATTAACCGCGGTACTTGAATATTCTCCGGGTTTGAAAGGCGCAGGATTGGATATTGAAGCCAGTAAAATGGATTTGGAAATAGCCAAGGCAGATCGTTTACCTAATTTGTCGATGAGAGCTGCCTTTGGGTCAACGTTTTCTTCAAACGCCGATGAATCGTACTTCAGTCAATTAGAAACAAACGAGCAAAGATTTCTTGGTTTTAGTTTGAATGTTCCAATTTTTGACCGTAACCGGGTGAAAAATAACATTCATGTATCTAAAATTAACATCACGAACACTCAACTTGCCTATGAACAAGCAAAGATTGATTTGGTAAACAGCCTACAACAGGCCTATTTGGATTTAGTGGCAGCACACAGTACTTATTTAGCTGCTCAAGAAAACTTGAACGCTTTGAACCAATCCTTTAAGTTTTCAGAAGGTCGTTACAATTCGGGTAATACGGATTTCTATACCTA
>JAJCYK010000050.1 GCA_029262935.1 Cytophagales bacterium
GAACCCGCAGTATATTTGTACTACAAAAATGTTAATAGGTCACCTCTAACTTAGTAAGGTGTTTTATCGGATTTTTTTACCCAGTCCTCAAAAACTACCAAGGCTTGTTTTTGTGATATGGAGATAAAAGGAATGCTGCGATCTGGATGAGGTAAATTGATTTCTCTGTAAATAAACTCGTCGTCAAACCCAGCAGCGGCGGCATCTTCTTTGGTGCATGCATAATACAAATGGTCGGGCCGCGCCCAATAAATGGCACCTAAACACATAGGGCAAGGTTCACATGAAGTGTAAATGTCACAACCAGTCAATTGAAAGCTGTTGATTTTTTTACATGCTTCACGAATAGCCATTATTTCCGCATGTGCAGTAGGATCATTAGTGGCCGTTACTCGGTTGTTCCCTCGAGCAATAATTTCTTCACCTTTGACCACAACTGCTCCAAATGGTCCACCTCCATTCTTATGCATCCCTTGAAGTGCACTTTGTATGGCCTCTTGCATGAAGCGTTGCTGATTCGTCATAGCTTATTTATAAATAAAGTTACCCCGGGGAGTCTCCGAGACTACCCCTTTGTCATATACTACGTGGCCGTTTAAAATAGTTTTTTCAATTGTTCCCCAAAGTTTTTGACCTAAATAAGGTGTTATTTTATGTTTAAATTTAAGGTCTTCCATTTTAACAGTAAAAGAACGCTCTGGGTCCCAAATAACCAGATCCGCATCGTATCCCAAGGCAATTTTTCCTTTGCAATGATCGAGTCCTATAAAACGTGATGCTCTGGCACTGGTCAAGTCAACCAGCTTGTTTAATGAAAGTCCTTGAGGTTTACCCACGCTCCATATTAAAGATAATAAAAACTGAATACTACTTATCCCCCCCCAGGCATTAATAAAATCCCCTTCCTCCATAAGCTTTAAATGAGCAGGCGCAGGCGAATGATCTGTGGCAATAAAATCAATATCGCCGGATTCCGCTGCTTTCCATAACAGCTGATTGTTGTGACGATCCCGAATCGGTGGAGCGCATTTGAATTCCGTATGTCCGTCTGGTATGTCTTCGCTAGAAAAGAACAAATAATGGGGGCAAGTTTCTACTGATATAGGCCATCTTTTTCTGGCAGCTTTAAGGATCGGTAGTGCATCTGCGGTAGCTAAATGAACAATATGAATGGGAGTGTTATACTCTTCAACTAACTGAATGATTTTCTTTATAGCGGATAGCTCCCAACTTGATGGCCGTGAGGCCAAATAATCCTGATAATTTCTAGAGGTTGGTTTGGGGTTGGCTATTGCAGTTATAAGTTCTGCGTGTACTAGAAGTGGCAACTTTTTTTCTTTCAATAAAGGTAATGCCGCCCTTATCTGTTTGACATTTACTTCCGGGAATTCCTCAATTCCAGAATGACACATGAAGGCTTTAACACCTAGCACCCCACAGTCCAATAGACCAGGCAACTGGGTGATGCTTTGTGGAACCAATCCTCCCCAAAAGCCCACATTGGAGAACAGTTTATTTTGAGCTGCGTTGGTCTTTCTACGAAAGGAATCTTCGGAAACCGTCACTGGGGAGGAATTTAGTGGCATATCAACCACAGTGGTTGTACCACCTGCCAGGGCCGCCTGTGTGGCAGTACGAAATCCTTCCCAATCTTCTCGGCCAGGTTCATTGATATGCACATGTGGATCTATTACACCAGGCATAACAACCAAATTTTGTGCGTCGATTATTGGTAATTCAGCAGTTTGGTCAAAATTACCAATACGAGATATTTTGCCATCTTCAATCAACAACGACCCGTTTACTACTCCCTTGGGAGTAACTATTCGTTCAGAATTAATCGCAAACGGAGCATGTTGCATACTTAAAAATTTAAAAGCTCTTTTAATCTTATGTAGCCGGATTTGCTCACAGGTAAATCTGATGCATCTTTTAATATAGCTTTATGTGAATCCTTAGTATAGGCCTCAATTTTTGATAGCTGAGATAGTGCCAATATATAAGATCGATGTATTCTGACAAATTCGCTTGACGAGAGATGTTCCTCATAGTACTTCATGGTTTGTTGCTTTAAGTATTTCCCGTCTTCGGTGTGGATTCGAACATAATCGTCCATGGCCTCAATGTATCGTATCTTATCTACGGCAATAATGTTAATTTTGCTGCCGTGTTTAACCACAACCCGATGCAATTCCCCTGTTTCTTGGTGGTATTTAATTAGGTTGAGCAACTCAGGTGATTTACTAGAATCAACTTTAATCTTTTGCCTAGCCTTATCAAGAGCCAAATCCAAACGCTCCTGGTCATATGGTTTTAAAAGATAATCTACGGCGTTGCGTTCAAAAGCCTCCAACGCATAGTTATCATAAGCCGTTGAAAAAATAACCACGGGATGTTCCTCAAGCAATTCCAACATTTCAAACCCGTTTAATTTAGGCATCATGATATCGAGAAATACTAAATGTGGATGAAGTTCATTAATTGCCTTTAGCCCATCAAATCCGTTCTGACATTCAGCTACAATTTCTATATCATCATGATTAGCCAAAAAGTTACGAATTAGATCTATAGCTAATATTTCGTCATCAATAATTACGGTTTTTATTTTTGTCATGACTGGGGTATTTCCAAGGTTACTTTAAATAACTGTTCCTCTTTGCCATATTGAAGTAGCTCGCTACTACCGTATAATAAGGCCAATCGCTGTTTAATATTTTCTAATCCAATACCTGCTCCTTTATGAGATACCGCTTCCTGGTCAAAATTATTGCTAATTTCTATCTGGAGTAAATTAGCAAGTCGCTGAGCGCGTAAATCTATGGTAATGGTTTCAATGCTTTCTTGAACACCATGCTTTATTGCATTTTCAAATAAAGGCTGTAGGATTAGGTTGGGTATGGTGCAATCCTGGCAATCTTTACCTACATGATTATTGAACTTTAATCGATCACCAAAACGTATTTTCTCGATATCCAGATAGAGAATGATGTTTTTTATTTCATCTTCCAACCGGTTCGTTTCTTTGTTATCCTGACCTATTGAATATCTTAAAAAGTTGCTCAACTTTATAATCATCTGTTGCGCTTTTTGAGGGTTGCTTAATGTTAATGAGCTTATTGAATTCAATCCGTTGAAAATAAAGTGGGGGTTGATTTGAAACTTTAACATTTTGAGCTCAGCCTCCTTTACTGCGTTAGCCAATTGCAGTTGTCTGGTAGCTTGTTCTTGAATATTGGCATTGTAATAAATCAAGTAATACGTCAGCACAATAACGGCGTAATAAAGGCTTCCTGAAACGATACGCCAAACTTGTGAATCCCTTAAAAAGAGCAAGTAATGCGAGTCGCTACTTACCGATACTTGCATAATTGACGTACTAATAAAGAGCCAAAGCCCCACGGAAAATAGCCCTGTCAATATCAAACTAAATACAGGTCTAATCATATTAGATTGCTCCGGAATGGAAAACCTAACGATATACCAGAATCCCAAACCGAAACCAGCAAACAGCGCATTGAAGGTCACACTATCTTGAAAGGCAAGTGCTAAAGGAATGGAGAAATTATAGTGCAACACGGCTGCGTGTGCGGCAATTACCAGGATCCAAATAAACCCATAGTAAACGAACCCTAAGCCACCTAAAATAGGATGCTTCATTTGCTTTTAACCGTTTTTTAATTCCCCACCACCAAACAATATAACTCCTTTTATGTGCAACACTTTGTTGGGGTCAGCTTTAGCAATGCTCGTGACCCGTTGGTCTGAAAAACCACCGAAAACTACGGTCAACTGAGAAATGTTTATGGTCCAATCAGCCGGTACTTTAAAAGTAGTTCCTCCAAACATGGCAAAAATATCAATCACATTAGTACCGGAAGATAACACGGCTTGTGTTAAGTCAATATCTGCTCCTCCGAACATGGCCGTGGTCTTACCTCCAGTGAAATCCTTGGCCGTAACCTTTTTTTCCAATCCGCTAAAAATGGCTACTTCATCAATTCTAGGAGAATCGATTTCATTTGAAAACTTATCACTATTTCTGTGCCTTAATAGGATAAATACCCCTACCAAAATCAAAGCCACCGGCCATAGTTCTTTAAAGGAAAAGTAGAAATGCAATATGTCTTGCAGAACAAAGAACGTAGCTCCAATAATTAAAGGAATGAGTCCGTCTTTTTTTCCCAATGCCAGGGCTACTACACCTATAGTAATCAATAGCGTTTTCCAAGTGAAGAAATAGTAGGGGAGGTTGAGAAAATGTAAGCTCCTAACTAAGAATGCTAATCCTATAATTATTAAAACAATTCCTGCGGTATTTCTTCTATTTGTCGTTTGCTTATCCATAATATTCTAAGATTTAAGAATCTTGCTGATTCCCTTGTTGGTAAGATCTCGTTCGGGTCAGTAACCCTACCCCGATCAATATTAATACAACAGGCCACCAAGATTCTAAATGGTGAACAGCCGATACAATATCGTTTGTAAAAAGGAAAAACCCGCCAACCAAGATTAAGGGC
>JAJCYK010000051.1 GCA_029262935.1 Cytophagales bacterium
CGGCGGGCGCTTCGAGTATCTACCCCGAGGGGAGACCTAGATCACGTAGTCTTTGTACGCCTTGGTCGGGCTGAAGCTGATTTCCTTTGAAGCCTTGGTCCAGCTCCACCGCTTGGTGGTCTTGTTGTACTTACGCTGCGGTTTGTTCTTTTTGCATTTGAAGTTGCCGAAGCCGGAAAGGGACATGCCCTTAGTGCTCTTGGTGCCCTTCATAATGCCTTCGAGGGTCCCGGTGATGGCGGTCTGGCACTCTTTGCGGCCAAGCTTCGTGCGACGGCAGACGTAGTTGACAAGCTGGGTCTTATTCATTCCAGTTCCCTTCTTCAAGGTCTTGGTCGTGGCGGAAAGTGCACCTCCGGGCAAACTGCCCGTGCCTTACCGCCGTGGACCAGTTGCGAATCCTCAGGTGGGCATTCGCAAAGGCCGTGCCACGATTGCTCCTGAAGCCCAAGTTCGGGGAGCGCTCATATGTTGTTGAATTGTTTACAGTTACAAAGCCAGGAGAATCTAAGTCGGATCACCTGCGGAAAATCGGTAAATAATTTACCATCTGCAATGGGAGAAACGAACTCCTTTTCCCAAATGTTCAGCCAGTTTTGGTAGAAGTTGTATTCTTGAAATGAGGAACCAATAAATTGGGAGATGGTGGTGCCATCTTGAACCCCTACTCCAGTGATTTTGGTTTTCTTTATATATTCTCGCTGTAACCGGGGGCTTTTAAGATAATAAAAATCAGAAATGGATTCCGAAATAAACAATGGCAACACCGCCTGTCCATCTTCTCCGGCGATTTGATCCACACTGTCTATCACCTCCTTCACCTTTTGCACAATTTTGCGCTTTCTGAATTTCTCAGTTAAATTATCCAGATCTACTTCTATTTTGTTGTAGCTTTCATATTCGTAGGCACTTAAACTTCTTTTATCATTCCTGTCTTTATGAAGAATCACTTCCTTCATTATGGCAAATGCAGGGTTCTCTTCGGCTACAAAGACCACTTCTTCCAAACTTTTTATACTCTCAACTAATTGAAAATTAAGTGTTTGATTTCTAGTATGTTGTATGCCTTTAATTCGAGTGATATATCCAATGTAAGAAGCAACCAGGGAATCTGCTGACCCCGTAACATTTAGTTGGTAATTTCCTACAAAATCGGTCGTGGTACCGATATTGGTACCTTTTACTACAACATTGGCAAAAGGTACGGGATCTCCAGTAGCCGCGTCTGTGACTTTTCCGGAAATGAGTGATTCTTGACCTTTAAGAGGTGTTTGTGGTATACCAATCCAAAAGAGGAGAATTAGAAACAGAAAATGTTTAAATCTTTTCAGATTGCGTTTATCCAACATTACCTAAAGTTATTAACGAACGGTTACTTAACGCAGACTCTAATCTAAAATTTTGCAAATCCAATATTAGTGAAGTGGGTCTTCAGCCCGGTGAAAGCCCTTTTAATCTTCTGGTACAAAGTGACTTTCTCCTAAAATAAAGTGCTTCTTACCATTTGGGTATAGCCCGAAAAAATAAGACTCCTTAGTGCCATCCGAATACGTAAGGGTAATGGTATGTTTGGAAATGTGGTAGCTTCCTTTATACTGGCTTTTTATATATGCAGAGGCAATATCGCTACTGCCACCTTTAATATTATCCCAAGCAAACCTTCCATTATCATCAAAAAATACAGTACTAGCGTTAATCACCACAGCCCCTCCAAAAGGATCAATAGTGGAAAACTTGCCATTTATCTTATAATCATATGCTACTGGTGAAAGCACAAACCACTTTTTCCAGTGATACTCTTTACCAGTTTTACTTCTGATCACAAACAATTGTCCGTTCCTTTTCTCCCAAGTATCCCATTTACTGATTTGCTCTTTTTTAGAGGCGCTAATATTAAAAGACTCCAATGGGGCTTGAGGATTGGAAAACATATCTCCATTACCATATAGAACACAAACATCATTGGTCACATACACTCCATTGAGACCATAAGAAGTAGCGGTACGCATTATTATACTTTCAATGTTCCCAGTAGCACTATTGTCCAAAGCAGGTTTGGAGGGTTTCTTTGGCTCCTGGACTTTCATTTTTTCATCCGCTGCTGCTATTCCTCCAATTTCATTTGCAGCGTTGGTTAAAGTAGCCTTAGGTAAGGCTACTAAACAAAGGCGGGCCAATTCCTGTACCTCACCTTTATCTCCTTTTGACATTTGATTTAAGTTATGTAACCAGATAGCGGTTAAAATCAGGGGATCAGATCTTTTTTGAAGTGCTATCATATCAAGTGATTGCTGCTCAACTGAAGCAAAGATTCTTTGGGCTTGATCCTTGAATACAGCATCTATCTCTTTTTTGTTAAATGTTCTGGAATCCATGATCTCGCGGCATAGTACTTCCAAAAACGCCGAAGCTGTGATTAAATCGTTAGCAGGATATCCGTAGGTCTTGGCGGCTGCTTCGTAGGTTTTGAAGGCGCCATTACCTAAAAAAAACAACCCCATGACACTGCGTTGTTGATCTGGAGTTTTAACCTTTAGCTCATCCCAAACTTCTTTACGAATCTGGTTACGTAAATTCAGATCAACTTCAAAATTACTTTGGCCTGATAAACAAGGTCCAAGTGTGAAAGTGAGCAAAAAACAAAAAACGTGCTTCATATCAGTTGGTTTGGCATCAATGAATAAAGGGTATACCTTAATCCAAAGGGTCAAAGTCTATCAAATCTGGGGGTAGAAAATCTTTCTTGGCGGTCTTAGATTTAAATATACTGGCAGAATAATGTTGGTCCAACAAGGAAGCGAATTCGTATTTTAATCTGGGAAACTCCGCGATAAAATCCTGAAAACTAGTAGTACTGGACTTCCTTATGAAATGATGAACAGCTCTAACCGCAGCTACGGTAACTGTTTCATGGTATTTATCATGATCTCCGTGAAAACCGGCAAACCTTTTTATTTGAGAGGTAATATGCACTAATGCTTGTCTGGCTCCATATTTACGAATATGAATCCATGCCAAACGCAAATGAGCCTCGTGCGTAAATAAATTTGGTGCCAACTTGCAACTTGAGAACTGCTGCTCGAAATCCGCATCGTTTATTTTGAAGTGAGCCTCCATGGTGATCGCCTTTTATTGTTGTAATATATACGTACAATATTAAAAGAAGATCACCATTTATCAGGTTTCCCCATTGTTTACAAACAATTTTTACTATCCTTAAAATGAACAACCAAGATCATGGTAACTATTGGGTTCGTAACTTCTAAAGATTACCCCCTGCTAACTCCGGGAGATCAGCTTATCGCTCAGGCTTTTAGCCATCATGGAATATCGGTGGTCCCCACGGTGTGGACCGATGGACAGGTGGATTGGAAAGCATTCGATTATTTAGTGATACGATCTTGTTGGGATTATCACCTTAAATTGAAAGCCTTTCATCAATGGCTGGATCAAATGGCAAAATTGAAAGCAGTGGTTTACAATCCGTTGATTGTCATTAAGGAAAATTCCAACAAAAGATACTTAAAAGGATTGCAAGAAGCAGGGCTTTGCATGGTACCAAGCCTTTGGTATCCAAGCGGAAGTCAACCCGACCTCCTAGAAGTCATGCGGGAAAATCAATGGCAGGAGATAATCTTAAAACCAAATGTTGGAGCTACCGCCTACCAAACCTTTAAATTGGATTTGGCTGGTGCTGAAAAATTTAACTGGAACGCTCAAAATCTTCTTTACCCCCACGGCTTTATTATTCAGCAATTTATTCCCGAGATTTTCGACAACGGAGAGTGGTCTCATATGTTTTTTGGCAAAAAGTACAGTCATTCAGTGCTAAAAAAAGCCAAATCAGGTGATTTTAGAGTGCAGTCAACTTTTGGGGGTAAAAGTCGCATCCTAAGACCTGATGAAAAGATTATTGAGGCTGCTTACGAAGTACTGGATTACTACCAAGAGGATCTTTTATACACTAGAATTGATGGCATTCAAATAGGTCAAAAGTTTTATCTTATGGAGGTGGAACTTATTGAACCAGAACTATTTGTATTTGATGAAATAGTGGCCAATACCTTTGTATCTGCATTTATGTCATT
>JAJCYK010000052.1 GCA_029262935.1 Cytophagales bacterium
ATGGGAAATGTAATTTGGCATGATCACTTTCCATAGGTTGAATCTCATTGGGTTGCAAAGTCCAGTTAGTAACCCGGTGACGGGCTGCATTCATACCAGTAATTAAGCTTATCCGAGTAGGCGAGCAGACAGGAGTAGCATAAGCTTGGGTAAACTTCATGCCTTGTGCTGCCAATCGTTTAATATTTGGGGTGCGGTAATTTTTGTTGGTAGCCGTTGGTTCATTCCAAAAAGGAACTGAAGTATCTTGCCAGCCTAAGTCATCAACCAAGAACAGGACGATATTAGGAGGTTCAGGCGTTTCGGGCCGTGGCGTGTTCTGACAACCAAATACCGGTAACATCAATGTTATGGCCCACCAAAGTTGATTTTTCATTTTTCGGTTTGTTCTGTGACAATAGAGGTCTGATCAATAATCTCTAAAGGATCTCCTATATGCAATTTACCTAGTGAACGGGGTACTAAATGTACTCCAAAATTCACTCCACCTTTATTGCCTTTTCGATATTGAGTTAGGGTTCTTAGAGGTTCTTGTTGAGGATTCTTCTTATGTGTATGAGGATCAATAGTTACAAAGACACAACGTTCACACGCTTGGATTACTTCAAACAACACGGATCCAATTTTTATCATTTTCCAATGATCCTCGGCATAAGGAACTGGATGATTCACTACGATATTGGGCCTGAAATTAGCTTGGGAAACAGCTTTGTCCAACCTGAGATTTAGGTCGTCTACCGAGCTGGAAGACACCAATAAAATCGGTGCTTGGTCCGCAAAGTTAAGGTAATCGTTTGGTTGGCCACCGTGTTTCGATAACACAGGTCGGCGTTGTTGTTCGCTCATGAAGTAGAGCTTGCAAGGAATACGTAAAAATTTTGACAGCCATTCGTTTATTCGCTCTAAAGCTGATAATCCACATACGGGATACATGAATAGCATGAGTTCTTCTGAGGTGGAAGTTTCATCAGTCTCTAGGGCCATATGCTGATCCTCATAACTAAGATGGTAGCAGCCTTTATCAAAGGATGTAATAAGCTTTAATAGTTTAGGGTGGTCACGCGCGGTGATTACTTGCATGGAAGAATCAAAGATGGCCCATCTGCGATCAGCCTGGAGCCCTCGTTGCTCCACCACAGCTTCTTGCAGGTTTAAGGGAGCAGCTGATTTTAAAGGAAAGATTTGAAGTTGGGAGACTGTTGTGGAAAGCATGGGATAAATCTATTTCCGAACAATGACTTTAAGAGAAGTTTCCCAGCCAGATCCCTGTATTTGAAGTAAGTAAAATCCATCGGGAAAATTTGAAAGCGCCATGGTATAGAAACGTTCAAATGACAAGAATTGAATTTTTTCTGACCTAATTATTTGCCCCTGAATATTCATAATGCTTATTTCTATAGTTTGCCCGGGATCTTTAAATTGTAGCGTCAGCCGGTCTGTAGCAGGTACAGGGAAAACAGAAACAGGTATATCAATATTTCTGGTGGGAGTAATTTCCGCGCTTCCATCGAAATAGCCAGAAGCAAAATCGAAAGCCTCTATGCCGATAGCTTCCCCGATTAAACGTCCTGGCAAATCATCTGCAGGAGGATGAATGCCTCCCCAGATTCGTGACAGACTTGTTTCATCCGAGGCATCTCTGTAAGTGGCCCATTGCAAAATAATATCCATACTAGGGCCTTCTTCAAATACTAAAAACTCATCTTTTTTGGCCTTAAATTCACCTAGTCCTCCAGGGAAATAAGCATCGCCGGTTAACAGAGTCAGAATTTCCGCGGCAGCTCTGGAGAATGTAGAGTGTCCGGAAATATATCCAGCAAAGGGGGGAGTCACGAAAGAAGGCCTTTGATACGGCCACCAATTTTCTGCCAAAATCCAACCTACTTCCGCGGCAAAATTGTCGGGGTTTACAATATAGTCCGGGCCTCTCCAGGCCTTAAGTTTTATTTTACCGAGGTTTTCTTGTTGATTCCCCACCAACGGATCGGTTGCCTCAATAGTTTCAATGTAACCCTCGATCAAAGGAATACCATCAGGGTGATAGCTGAGGCCTTGTGGGTCAGAACTCTGACCGAATCCAGCCATGCCCCGAATGGCAGAAATAGGTCTTAAATAATCGTAGTACCCTTTGATTCCCCAGGCGCTGATAGCAGCATCATGCATGGCACCGCCCAGCATAAAGTACGCCTTGATATCCCATTCTAAAGGATCTACCCGTGGGCCCTGGCCTTTGAACTTCTTTTCGAATAAAGGGTGATCGTTAACATAGTTTAAAAGTGTGAACCAATGTCCTGGAGGTGTTTCTGAATCGGGCCCATCTGCCCAGAATTCGGCAAGAACTCTAGTATAATCACCCCGTGGCACTATTTGAGGAGTATAGGGCAAATTGGTCGCCGGGTTTAAATCGTGCCCTTGACTAGTTCCACCCCCTGGAAGGAGTTTGTAAAATTCAGGATACTGAGCAAAACTTTCGGGGAAGGATGTACTATTCCCTAAGGAGGCAGGGCTTATGTCCCAAAGCACACCGTCACCGGGATCCATGTGGGAAGACCAAACACTAACCAAGCTAAACCCCCATTTATACGCTTCTTCGGTGCTTCCTGCACCTTGTAGGTCAATGTGCGGAGGTGCTCCTGGGTCTTTGTAAACCCGGTAGTCAAAGCCATCAACCCGGTGGTTTGAGGCATCCTGTTCTTTTAAAGAAAATGGGGCTACTTGCCCCCATTCGGGACTGAGGAATTCAGGCGTATTTCTAGGAATAATGTGACCGGATTGGTCAATAAAAATATCTAAAGTAAGTGGCTGCCAATGGTTGTATTGATCAAGGTTTGGATTTCCAGGAAAGGCGGGCACCAGCGGCTCGTTTTTGGGTTGATAGTATTTGTTTCGATAGTCATTGGATTCATTAGATCCATCCAAGAGACCATATTCAATATAGGTTTTGGCTATAAAATTACCCAAGGCAGCCGGATTCCCCAGGGTGTAGTCGGTAGATGTAAAATCTGGATCGTATCCTAAGGACAAAAACAGGGAATGGAAGCGAGCTAAAGTGGCCTGAGCATCTGGGGAGCTATCAAATCGATGGCTCAATAAACGCAATGCAGCATAACTAATAGCCTCTTTACGACTGCTGGTTAAGTCTTCGGTTTTAGGAAACGGCTCAATAAAACTGCTGTAATCATGAAGCGAGTTACCGATCAAATAAGAAGTAGCCTGGTCATCAAACAATGCCCAGGCATCGTACATGGCTGCCGAAAGATGGAAGAGGTTTCGGGCATGAACTGTAGGCCGGGCAAAATCTTTGCGTATTGCTTCTAGCAGTACTTCGTTCCAAAGTCGAGCCACTGAGTGTGACCCTGTACTAGAAGACACACCGCCGGTCATTTCCACATCAACTGACAACAAAGTTTCTGAAGATAGTGAAAAGAATGTCGGCGCTCCTCTGGTCACGCCTGGACAGTCAATATCAAGTTTGTAGTTGCCTGCTGGAAGGTTTGCAAATTCGAATGTGGCGTTAACGTCAGGTTTGGTGAAAGCTATGGGTGTTTCTTTATTATCAATGACTTCAAAAAGGAAAATTGTGGCGTTTTCGAAAGTAGGAGGAGTATTAAGCAGCTGTGCCGATACCGATGATGAGCCATTAGGAGTATCTATCGGATCGATAACCTCATTGAATTCCGGGTGATCACCGTTTATGACATTAACTTCCGACTCTTCCCAAAACAGCTGATTTGAACCAACGTAAAAAGGTAAAAAATTCCCGTTAAGAGGTAAAACTCGTATTAAATAGGTCCCCATGTTAAAATGATCATCTAGCCAATCCCCTTGGTCCGCTATGATGGTAGATTCAAGCTGATATGTAGTACCCTTAAACCGGTAAAATTCTAATACTGCTTCCACTAGGACACTCCCTCCGGATTGTACCGTTCCCTGTATGGTGGTCTCGACTTGCAATGAATACGGGGCCGAGGTCAGTGTCAAGTTTGGTAATAACTGGTTGTTGATCAGGCAATGATAATCTCCCAAATCCTCAAATCGAGCCCCGGCAATTTGCCACGTAGTGCCTATTGCTCCTGCAATAGGTTGTCCATTGAGATACCATTGATAGTCATTAAAATCTCCTCCTGTGGTTATCTGAAAGCTTGTAGAAGTGCCTAGGTTGACTGTTTCCACTTGAGGCTCGCCTAGCGCTTGTTGCGGATTGTATACCAATCCTGGCAGCGAGGCATTAATTTCTAAATCTGAAAAATCCAGTTGATTGTTATTTACAAAAAGGGCAAAAGTTCGGGTTATACCGGAATAGTTGGCTAGGTCTTTTAATTTGTTATTGCCAACATCAACCGCGCTTATTTCCATTTCATTAAATACTTCCGGAATCCCCTCAATTTCATTGTTGGAAACATCTAACACATGAAGACTTACTAAATCCTTTATGGAACCACCAATGCTACCTTTTAGTCCATTATTCGGAAGTTTCAAGGAAATCACTTGGCCTCCAGGATCCAGTCCTACGCCATACCATTGCCCCACAGGAGATTGTAACCAACCACTGTTGTTAATCCAATCAGACCCAAAGGTGTCATCATAAAAAGCAGCCAAAGCCAGAGAATCTCGAGTTAGTACTTGACCGAGCATCGTGTGGCCAGAAAAGAGTGCAATTAGTAAGAGGAGTAATAGCTTACGCACAATTATCGTGGATTATACTAACCCTCAATATAGGCAAAATGCCTTATAATCTAAACAAACAGGTAGTTATACTAAAGATATTGTTAAAGTAAAAGTACTTA
>JAJCYK010000053.1 GCA_029262935.1 Cytophagales bacterium
GAAAAATCAGTTCGTTGGGTGACAGGTTTTTAACAATATTTCTACTTGCAATGGAGACCGAGCAAGGTCTAAGGAGAGAAAGAACAAAGCCCAATCTGGGATCGGGCTTTGAAATATGAAAAAATTGGTCTACTTAAAAAATGTAATTGAAGGTCTTTTAACTAGTTGCAGCATATTTTCCTTGCAACGTAATGCATATGAAGCTTCCTTTTCCGGATATTACTTCAGAACTATGTCTAACTCCTTTAGGAATAAATACAGAAGCAGGACTGTGCACTACAAACACTTCATCCTCCATCTGGATTCTATAAACTAAGTGATCGTCTTCCGATATAATCAGATTGATTTCGTCAAAATCGTGTTTGTGTAATTCGCAATAAGGGGTGATCTCGTCAGGAAGATCACTGACTTGGTGCACGGATATCCGAGTATTACAATCGGGTACCATGGCACTGTTTAACATCATAAATCTTTCTACAGGAGCGTCGTGATGAAAGGGAACAAATGACAAGGGTTCCTTATGACCTGTTGTTATGTACTTTTCTAATTTACCTACATCCAATACTTCTGGCATTAGCTTGCTATAATTACATTTACGAGTGGTTAGGTAAAAATAGTACTTTGTAAAGACAATGTCATTAAAGTGATCCATCTATTTTAGCATTTTTGAAAGAAATTTTAGCCTAAATTAATGAATTACTTCAAATGATATTCCTTAATATTGTTGATAATCAATAAGTTGTGAAATTGCCCTTTCAACTTGCCCCATTTTGTATTTTTCGTAGAATTTGGAATGTTTAAAGAGCATTGAATATTCAATTAATACAGTAAACGCTAAAGAAAACGGGGCATTTGAAGTATTATTTATCAATATGTTGAAAGGAATTTTTCAGTAACATGCTGATAATCATACATATAAATCGATTTAAAGTACTGCAAGAGCATCGCTGTGCAGCCTCAAACCTCCTGCTTTGATCCCCTCACCATTTTTTGGCAGGCATTTTCACCGGTCCTAAGGTGCCACAGCGCTCCACCCGGATTTAACGACCAGTAGAGCGTCAATTTTTATTAAAAGTACCTTAAAACATACATTGGTAGGGATAGCACCTTTCATATGTTGAATATCAATGGTTTAAAAGTGACTTTTACTAAGTTTTAAACAAGAGTAAATCTCCAGTAAAGAATCATTTGGATCATGAAGAAATTTTTATTCCCTATACTATTATTATTAGCCGCTGTGCTAATGGATGGTTGTAGCTCTGGTAAGCAAGCTTATGAAAAAGGCAATTATGATGATGCCGTTTTGAAAGCGATTCACCGCCTGCGCAAGAACCCAAACAGTAAAAAGGCCGCAGAGACCTTGTCAGAATCTTATCCACTAACCATAAGTTGGCATCGCGACAATATAGCTCGTGCCAAGTCTTCCACGGAAGAATTTAAATGGGAACGAGTGGTACTGGAGTATCAGCAGATCAATCACCTGTATGGTGAATTATCTCGATGCCCCGCGGGTATGCGCCTAATACCAAATCCAGTTAACTATCAAGCAGAACTAAACGATGCCAAAGAGCAAGCGGCTTCCATTCGCTATCACAAAGGAGATCAATTATTAACCCGTGCCAAAGAAACCCACGATCGGTTTGAAGCACGAGAAGCTTACATAAATTTCTCGGTAGCTACCGATTTATTAGGCGAATACAAGGATGTCCGGGACAAGTTGGCGGAATCTAAGTTCATTGCAACTTTAAAAGTGGTAATCGAACCCATACCGGTACACTCACGAAACTTACAGTTGTCCAATGAATTTTTTGAAAACAAAATATTGGAATTCGTAGAGACCATGCCTGTAAACGAATTTGTGCAGTTCTATTCCTTTACTGAGGCCCAAAACATTGGATTAAAGAATCCTGACCAAATCATTCAAATTCAATTTGATGATTTTGTATTGGGTCAAACGTATCTCAAAGAGAAAGAAATTCAAGTAAGTAAAGACAGTGTTATCCTGGCGGTGATCAAGGCTAAGAACCATGTCACTTCAGCAGATGCTTGGGCTGTAAATGATAAAGAACTTTATTTATCCAATTCCTTGGCTGCACCCATTATTGTCAGCCCGGCTCTTGGCATAGAGGAAGTATCAATGAACAACGAAAAGAAAGTTACTGTGTGTCATAAGATTCCCGGTAGTTTAGGCGCGACTTCTACTATTGCTATTTCCCAGGCAGCGTTACAACATCACATAGATCACGGTGATGTGCAGGGTACATGTAATGGTGAGACAGATCCTCAACAGGAGGCTACTATCCCTATTGTAAAGGAAACGCCTACTGAAGACACCCCCGAGGGAGAAACAAATGAAACGGCAGAAAAAGCGGAACCAACTACTACCAATGTTTATGGGACGGTAAAAGCAACGGTACATGTCTTTCATAAATCATTAACTTCTAATGGAGTTATGGATTTCAAAATTATTGATGCACATAATCAACGTGTGCTTACCCAAGAGAAAATGCCTGGTGAATTTGTATGGTATACCGAATGGGGCTATTTCAATGGAGATGAGCGCGCTTTGGACGATTACTTTAAGGACTTAGTAAAACTCAAAGAAGCGCAACCACCAGGACCTCAGGATTTGTTCGTGGCTTTTACCCAGCCGATTTATGGGCAGATAACCTATAAGATAAAGGATTTCTATAGGAATTATTAATTCCAAACTATCAACCCCGGCTTTCTGGTCGGGGTTTTGTTTTTCCCCTCATTCAAAACATCAAGCGGTTGCTAAATGGTGTCCTTAGCATTGAATTTCCCACTCTATAAATAGAAGGCCCAAAATCACGTATAACCCCGCGAAATAGGTGTTCTTTTATCGCGCTGTGATTCGTAGTTTTGGCTTACTCTGGCCTGATTATCAGACAAGTGTTCTACCACCGGCATAACTTAGCACTTATGAAAATCATTACGTTTTTAATTTGTACCCTTCTGATTGGTTGTTATTCTAAACCCGCACCGCCAGAGAACAAACAGATCTTTAGCAGTAGTAAAGCAACTTTTGTTATTGATACTTTGGCGCAAGACCTGAAAAACCCTGGAGGCATTGATTGGCTCAATGCGGAGACCTTAATTTTTAGTGAACGGGGTGATTCTATAACCAACCTGAATTTATTGAATTTGAATACTTTGAAAGTCACACCTCTCTGCAATTTGCCTACAGTACATCGAGCTGGAGATGGTGGCATGTTGGACGTATTGGTCCATCCCCAATTTGCCCAAAATTCATTCATCTACTTTGCTTACAGCAAGCTTTTTGAAGATAGTACGTCAACATTGGTTGTAGACAGGGCTAAGGTAAAAAACAATTGCCTTCAAGAA
>JAJCYK010000054.1 GCA_029262935.1 Cytophagales bacterium
GGGAAAAGTGGGACCGGGATTTAGCCTCAGAAATCAAGAAAGTAGATTGGGCCTTCATTGATGGCAGCTTTTATCAAACTGGTGAACTCCCCGGACGAGACATGTCGACCATTCCACATCCTATGGTAACGGAGAGCATCGAACTGTTAAAGGAGTTAAACACCACCGATAAAACAAAGGTGCACTTTATTCATTTTAATCATACTAATCCCTTGCTACATGCTAACAGTGCCGCAACCATAAACCTACAAAGTCAAGGGTTTCAATTGGCCAAGGAAGGTGCGGTACACCCCCTTTAATATTTCCAGCTGGTGAGATCCGCCCCTGGAGGAGCAGAAGCTTCAATTCTAGCTAGTACCTTGGGGATGTACATAGTATTATAGCGCAATCTGGAAATATGGTTGGGATTATCCGGATCTCCATTCCAACAATGTTCCGCGCGATCGCCATAGGCTACTTCCCCACCATAGTGTGGACTTTCCGTTTTTTGGAGAAATTCCTCCATGAGATAGACCGCATTGTTCAAATAATAGTTATCCATGTCACCACAATAAATATGAATTTTACCTTGGAGCTCAGATCCAATTTCGTCCCAATCTCGTTCCAAAATATAACGTAAGTCATAATTTTCTTGCCAATACTTTGCCACCTCCGCGTCAATTTCTCCGGTTGATTTATCCCAAAGTCTTTGGGGGTAGCCATCTTCACCTTGGGGAGAATACACCGCTTCCCAAATATCCCATTGCTGGCCAGATCGTCCTTTGGAACCTAAAACAAGTTCACGTAAGTTCATGTCTTTCAAACTAGAAGTTACCTGTCCCAGGTAATTCCGATGACCAGGCCTCAAAGTTGGTTTAAACTCACTTTGATAATAATAGGCATTTTGATCCTGGTAAATATCTACCAGACAATAAGCCCGAAAATCTATGGGATCCGGACAAGCTGCAAAGCAACCATTGTATTGATCTGGGTACATAACTTGTGCGGCCAACGCCTCCCAGCCACCGGTAGATCCACCATAAAGAAAGCGTGACCAGGGAGCTCCGATACCCCTAAATTCTTTTTCTATGTGAGGTATCAATTCGTAAGTGATAGCATCTCCGTATGGACCCAAATTTGCTGAATTTACGGCATAGCTGTCATCATAATACGGATTGGCGTGTTGAATTTTAATTATTATCATCCGTGGAAAATCTTTGCTAATCCACTGTTGATAGAAACTATGTGCTTCTTGTTGAACGGTTTTATTGTAACCACTTACGTTAAATCTTGCACTATAATCGGGCTGTAATTCCGGATCCGGGAGATCTTCTCTAAACCCTCCAAAATCATAGGGGAAATGACCATGAAAGATCATCAGAGGATAATTTGCTTCGGGGTGCTCCTCAAACCCCTCAGGCAATAAAACATGTGCACCCAGGTACATATCCTTGCCCCAAAATTTTGACAACAGCTCACTTCTGATTTTAATGTGCTTAATATATTTAGTGTCTTCGGGAGGTGTTATCTCAGGGATCTTCTCTGTTAATTGCAAAGTAAGTTTTGGCGGGGTGGCCGCCAAAATCTCAATTCGTTGCGTTTTACTATAAAAATTGCCAGGTTTTCTGTTCCATTGTTGACCTTCGCCTTGGTCCGGGGGCAGTGATACGGTTTGTCCTGTGGACAAGTTGAATTTCTCGTACCGGTTTAGAAGGGCCTGCACGTAATAGATCCCTGGTTTTAATTGGGTCAGGGACTTTTGGGGGTAACCTAAGACATTTGCATCAATCGAAACAGTCGACTCTGGCCCTAATTCTGAAACATCAATACCAAATAGCTGACCGGTATTGAGTCCGTCAGAAATCTGAAATCTAGGTTCCTGCAAACTGTCTTTAGCAAACATCACCAGAAGGCGCCCTTCCTGGACTTCTTGGGAAAGTTTTGTGGAAAAACTGATACTGATTTGCGGTTCGGGTGATGGGGATTGACAAGCCACCAAAAACCCTGAGGCCACTAGGACCACTAAGGCTAATTGCTTCATTTCCGTAAGATTGGTTATAAGTAAGGTAGGCAAGAAAAAAAGCGCAAGCAAACTAAAATACGGGAGGAGTAAAAATTATGTCCACGCGGCGATTGGCCATCCTGCCATTATGATTTTGATTATTAAAATATGGATTGTGCTTGCCGTTGTTTTTGATTAGAACCTGTTCCCTTAGAATCTCTTGCTCGCCAAGCATATGCAGCACCGCTTCACTTCGCATATGAGAAAGCCACATATTATAGGAGGCACTACCAATATTATCTGTGTGGCTACTTATTGAAATTTGGTAGTTTTCGATATAGGGCAAAGAATCAATAAAGTGCTCGATGGACTGATGTTGGTGATAATCGATATAATAGCTACCCCCACCAAAATAAATGCTTTTAACAATTTCTTGTTCCTGACCCCAAGCAGTCAATGAGAAGAATGCGCACCAGATTACGAGTATCTTTTTCATGGTCAAGCGTATATTTAATTAACGTCTTACGGTTTTATTATGTTTCCAAATTGTCCCTTTACTTGCTTAAGTCGCGTGCCAAATAGTTGTCGTAATTTGGCACATCCCGTTGGTAGCTACTTTCGATTAATGGAGAACTTATCAGATAATCTGCAGAAGCCCGGTTGCATGCAATCGGTATATTCCAAACTACTGCTATACGTAAAAGTGCTTTAATGTCCGTGTCATGACTCAAAGCTTGCAGCGGGTCCCAAAAGAAAATAAGAAAATCTATTTCTTGATTGGCAATTGCTGCTCCGATTTGCTGATCCCCACCCAATGGGCCACTTTTATAGCGGGTTACCGGCATACCCAGATTCTCAAAAATTAGCTTTCCGGTAGTTCCTGTAGCATACAATTGATGTCGACTTAGGAGCTGGTTATTGGTGCTTATCCAATTTAACAAATCATCCTTTTTATTATCATGAGCGACTAGAGCAATATTCTTTTTCTGCATAAATCAATTTAAGCAGATTATCCAATAAAATCCACTTTTGTCGTCTTGTCCAGGTTTCGTATAGTTTTTTCAATATTATTTTACTTATTAGTAAGTATATAATATCTTTGAACGTGAGTACGAGGCAAACTACACGTAGGAAAATACTTGAATTAGGGGAACATTTAGTTCAAATAAGGGGGTTCAATGCGTTTAGCTATAATCATATTAGCCAAGAATTGGGTATAAAAAATGCTGCCATACATTATCATTTTCCCTCTAAGGAGCAACTGGGTCTTAAGATTATTGAAGCCACACACGATCGGTTTCACAAATGGGTGAATCATCCGGAGCACCGGATAATGCCAGTACCTGTTCAATTGGATTGGTTCTTTAAAATCTATCAATACAACTTAGATAGGGACAATCGGGTATGTCTCATTGGCTCCTTGTCCACAGATTATTACACCCTACCGGTTACCATGCAGGCGGCGATAAGGGCCTTGTCAAATGATGTTCAAAAGTGGATGGCCCAATTGCTGGACAGCGGCCGTCAACAAGGTGATTTGGATTTCAAAGGAAGAAGTATGGACAAAGCCATTACCATAACCGCAAGTCTCGCCGGCAGTTTGCAATTGGCCCGTCTGCTAGGCAATGAATGGCATCACAACATTGTAAAACAAATTTATTTAGATCTAAATCTTACTTATTAGTAAGTCATATATGGAATTAAAAAGAGTTGTAATTACCGGTTTAGGAGCACTGTCTCCTCTTGGAAAAGATCTTAAGTCTTCTTGGGCCAACTTACTTGCAGGTGTTAGTGGCGCTGTTCCTATTACAAAATTCGACACCACTTTGTTTAAAACTAAGTTTGCATGTGAATTAAAAGACTATGACGCCTTGGATTATTTTGATCGTAAAGAAGCTCGTAAGGCAGATCCCTTTACCCAATACGCTATTATTGCTTCAGATGAAGCCATTGAACATGCAGACTTAAACTTTGATCAATTGGACCGGCACCGATGTGGAGTAATATGGGCATCCGGGAATGGAGGTATTTATACTTTTGATCAGGAATTAAAGGCGTTTGCTGCTTCGGGTGGTAACCCTCGTTTTAATCCGTTCTTTGTGCCAAAAATATTAATTGATACACCTTCTGGAGCCATTAGCATCAAGCATGGATTAATGGGTGCCAATTACTGTCCTGTGTCTGCTTGTGCCTCCTCTACCACTGCCATACTTGACGCTTTTAATTACATTAGGCTTAACAAGGCCGATCTTATGGTAACGGGTGGTTCTGAGGCTCCTATCACAGAGTCCGGCATCGGCGGGTTTGGAGCGATGAAGGCACTATCAACTAGAAATGAAGATCATGTCACAGCAAGTCGGCCGTTTGATACTGATCGCGATGGCTTCGTAATGGGTGAAGGTGCTAGCGCCCTTATATTGGAGAGTTTGGAACATGCTACCAACCGCGGAGCTACTATTTATGGTGAAGTTGTGGGCGGGGGTATGACTGCTGATGCCTATCATCCTACCGCTACTCATCCCGAAGGATTAGGCGCCTTAAGAGGAATGCTTTTAGCTCTGGAAGAGGCCGGTATTGCTCCAGAAGAACTTGATTACATCAATGCCCACGCTACCTCGACACCTGTAGGAGACCTCTCTGAATTGTCGGCTGTTGAAAAACTGCTGGGCACTACTCCAGGGCCTTGGGTGGGTGCTACCAAATCCATGACCGGGCACCTTTTAGGGGCAGCTGGGGCCATCGAAGCAACCATTTGTACCATGGCTGTTCACGAGAATGTCATCCCACCAACCATCAATATCCAAAATTTAGATCACGCGGTACCTGACGGATTGAGAATTACTTCGAAGATATCACTCTCACAAAATGTAGACTATGCAATGAGTAATACTTTTGGATTTGGGGGCCATAACGCCACGGTAATTATCAAGAAGTTCCGCTAAAGGCTAACAGGTGCTTCATATGTTAGTTCGTGACGGTTTACAGAACAAAGTGTCACCTGCTTTTGTTTTCCTCGCAATGTGATTTGCTCCAATTTTGTCGTTTGGTAGTTAGAGGCTCCGGGCATCAGGTCAAGCAGTTTTTTAGATACCAATAAGTTAACATGGTATTTACTACACTGATCTTGGATTCTAGAGGTGGTATTGAGCACATCTCCTGCAAAGACAATATCTTTTTTTATGGATCCCACTTCACCAATAGTAACTTCACCAAAATGTAAGCCTGCTTTAAAAGTTGGAGTTAACCCAAAAAGTTTCTCGTACTTTTCAGACTTGGCATTTACTACGTCTTCAATATCGAAAAAACACTTTAAAGCTTTTGAGTCTTTTAATCCCTCTGATAAAGGCCATGAAACCACTACTTCGTCTCCCACGTACTGATAAATTTGCCCCTTTGATTCTACAATAGGGTCTGAGATATCTGCAAAAAACTTGCTGAGAAGTTTAAAATACTGAACATTTCCCAACGCCTCGGCAATGGTCGTACTGCCATTTATATCCAAAAACATAAAGATCCTATCTTCTAATTTCGGTTGATGATACCTCCCCAGAAGCATATTCTTGAATACTCCTTGCCCGTAATTGTCGTTAACGTGTAACGCCAAAACCGTGAAAGATACGATAGTACTCCAGGTCATAAGATTTAGTAAAAAACCATAGTCTTTCAACATAAAGCGTTTTACATCCTGTACGACATCCTGATGGTAAAACGGTAGTTCCATATTTAAGGAATTGTAAAGGAAAGAGGCCGCCAAGGTGACTGCACCTATGAGCAATACAAAAGTGGCTGCATATGAAATCAGACCTAGGCCCAAGGGCTGTTGCTCAAATCGCTTGCGCAATACGAATACAATCATATTCCCCCCAGTGAGCGCTGCTACTAGCACGGCTACGGTGGTCGTTATAAGACTGTTCCAAAAGTTGTAGTCTTTTACAGCAGAAATTAGCAGATGATTGTAAACCGAAATGTATGCTCCCAGAAATAACCAACCGGCTAATATTATCAACACGGTTTTAATTTTAATTTTTAGATTTGTAGAGAGCATCATAGCGATCGGTTTCAGCTATTATTAACGAAATAATCCTCATTCCGTTTCAGGATTTGAAAATATCCCAAAATCCTTTATCCGACACTTGTTTGCGGTAATTTTTAAATGTGAGTGTAAATGTAGCACCTTGTCCTGGTTGACTTTGGCAAGAAACCGACCCTCCCATCGACTCGGTATATTGACGGACGATGGTAAGACTTAAATCAGACGGGTTCTTTACGGTAACCTCTTCATCTGAAGTAGGCTCTGTCAGGGGTTTTAAGGCTTCTTTGGATAGACCAGGGCCGTTATCACTTATCGCAATGGCCAATTTCTCCTCTTCTTCAAAACTGCTTACCGTGACTTTGGCACCCCCGGGAGAAAACCTTATAGCATTCCCAACTAGGTTCTCCAAGATTTGCCGGGTATAACCCCGGTCTTGAGTAAGAGCATAGACACTTCCCTTAAAGATTAGGCGTACGTCCTTTTCCTTAGCGGCATCCTGAAATTGAATTTTTATTTCTTCGAAAAGCTCGGCCAGGCTAAATTCTGTGACTTGTTGAGGGGCTGTCGGTTCAATTTTAGATTTAGTAGCAAGCATAAGGTCAATCCTTTTACTCATCCGCCACAGTGACTTGTTGAGTCGCTCCATGTAAGCTTCCATATCTGGTGCAATTTCACCCAACTCCTCCTGAATAGACTCTCCTAGAGAAATACTACTAGTCAAATTGTTTCGCAGGTCATGGGCCAAAACCTTCATGATTTGCGTTTTCTCGTCGTTGATACGAGCTAATTCCGAGTTGATGAATTCAATCTTCTGGTTTTGCTCCTTTATTTCCCGATTGTTTTTAAACAACTGCTCCTGCATGCTATTCAGGTTGCGTAATCGCTTGATTAACTCTTTCAAGATGGCGTCATTCAATTCTGGGTACTTTTCCATTATTGAATTAAAGCGAGCACTTGACAACTTTAATAATGCGGAGGACTGAGTGGCCGTTACACTAGCGCTTCTTTCGTAGGGATCAATTAAGGCGTATTCCCCAAAATACTCACCACTTATGACAGTAGCCAACACCCGGTCTTCGTCATGTACCATGGCGGCACCCCTCATAACAACGAACATGCTGTCTCCTTCATCACCCTTCTTAATTATTAGTTCGTCTTTCGACACTTCCAGTCGCTCAGACTGGGTAGCCAATTGTTGCAAAACTGAATCTGGGAGATCCTGAAAGATCGTTATATCCTTCAGAAGGGATACGGCAAATGACATCGGTTCACTCATGGTGATGAATTTACCAATTATGATCCAACGTACAAACTAGTGAGGGTTAATTGACATTATTTGGGGCTGATGCTTGTAGCTGTAAACCTGCTGATAATATTCATCAGCCATGCGATCGGAATCAAAATAGGGTGTTACATCATTCATACTCTGGTACACCAATTCATTCCATTTATGAGGTTGATTGTAGTAGGTGGGGATTATTTCATACTCTAAGACATCCATTAAATTCTTGGCATCAAATTCATCTTGTTGATGATGCGGTAGCGTCGTGTCCACTATGGGTAGAACAAAACTATTTTCAGCGTGTTTGGAAAATTCCAAAACCCACCCGTCTTGGGTACTGAAATTTAAAGCCCCATTCATTGCTGCGGTCATACCACTGGTACCTGAAGCTTCACGAGGTATCCGGGGATTGTTTAACCACACATCTGCACCTCTCTTTGCCATTTTTGAAAGCCATAACTCATAACCCACAAGAATCGCACAATTCATATGCTCTTTATTCAAGTAAACTAAACTGTCAAATGTACTTATGGCCCCATAGTCCATGGGATAGGGTTTACCGGCCCATATTACCTGTAGGGGGCGGTCTTGGTCGGTGACTAATCTATTGAACCTTTCAATATCTGCCGTTATAAGATCTGGGCGTTTATATTCAGCAAATCTCCGAGCCCAAACAATGGTAAGGGCATCCGGGTCCATAATCTTTCCTGACTGATCTGCTACGATTTCAAAGAATTTCGATTTTAATACCTTTTTTCGTTTGCGCATGCCCTCCAGGTCAGTTACGGCGGCAAGCTTGTATAGTTCTTTATCCGCCCAGTACTTTTTGTTTTGAGCATTGGTAATAGCGATGATAGGACATATGTCATCGTATTGTTCCCACATTTGTTTGGCAACTTCCCCATGCTTCTGACTCACACCATTGGCTATTTTACTTAAGCGTAGCGCGGCCAAGGTTTGGTTGAAATTGCCATCTTTAATTCCAGTAAGCTCTCTCACGGTTTGGTGGTCCAGCCCATTAAAAAAGCCCATCTTCTCCAATAAACTGAAATCATGAACCTCGTTTCCTGCTTGTTCCGGAGTATGTGTTGTAAGCACCAAATGCTTTTTAAGCTCTTCCAAAGATCCTTCCTTCTTATACAAGTAAAAAGCCGCTGGTAACGCATGTGCTTCATTCAAATGGTACGTTTCTATGTCAACATTTAACAGGTCCAACAAGGTCGCACCACCAATGCCTAGCACGACATACTGGGCAATTCTCGTAGACAAATTCGAATCATAGAGCCTATGCGATATAGTTTGTGCCAGGTAGTCATTCTCTGGCAAATCAGTAGATAATAAAAACATTGGTGCAGTGCCAAATACTTCAGGAGCCAAATAATAAGCTTTTATCTTTACTGGATGATGATTGACCTGTATGTCAAAAGTAATGCCGGTATCCTCCAGGAAACTGTAAATCTTGTCCTGAAACAACACTTCCATAGATTTATCTGCTTTACGAACTTGATCGTAATAACCCTTCTTCCACAGCATACCAATACCAATCACCGATTGCTTTAGGTCATAGGCACTTCTCATATGTGAGCCTGCTAAAAAACCGAGCCCTCCCGAATATATTTTCAGTGCTTGATCGATGCCGAATTCCATGCTAAAATATGCCGTAGTGCTGGCGTATTTTGGGTTTATTTCGTATGAAAATTTGAATTCAAAGGTGTTACTCATTTCAGTTTACTTTTATCCTTTTTACCTAAAACAACTTCAAATATAGCAAATTGTCATTACCGATAATTACCAGGGTGAACTTTAATTTTACCACCCCATTTTGCAATCGATTTCGAAAAATCAAGGACAGCTACGGCCCAGTGTTTGTGGATTTTTATTTAATATTTCCAACTTTTTGCAACAAATAGGTGACCTTATGACGTTATTGACATTAAGGGCAAAGTAATTGTAACATGAACAATCAGGTGTTATTCCTGGGAATTACCAATTATTGTGCTAGCAGGTTTGCTGAGATTCTTTTTAATCAGATGGCAAGCGAACAACTGCTTAGGTTCCAAGGGTATTCCCGTGGCG
>JAJCYK010000055.1 GCA_029262935.1 Cytophagales bacterium
CCCTGATATTTTGGTAATATCACGAGCTTCAGACCAACATTCTGAGAAAAAGCTTCATCGAGCAGGTGCCGACCGAGTAGTAATGCCCGACATACTTGGAGGCATTCATATGGCTAGCTTGATAACCAAACCATATGTGATTGAATTTCTGGAAATCTTAAATGGAGTGGGAAATTCTGACTTGAGGCTAGAGGAATTTAGTTTTCAGCAATTAAAGCCAGAATACCGTAATAACACCATAAGGGAATTGGATATCCGCAAAAACACTGGAGCAACAGTAGTAGGTATTAAAGATGATCGTAAAGGATTTCTTTTTGGACCAAACGTAGACACTGTTATTGGCCCTAATGATATTTTAATTGTACTAGGATCAGATGAAAGCATTTCCAAATTCGAGAATTTCTGTGCTTAGCAATCAAAACCCTATACCAGCACCTCGATAACCGTTGGCTTCCAGGTCATCAGCAGACTTCATCACCTTAGCTTTCAGATTTTCCTTAAAGGTGTCCAATTTGGTCGCCACAGCATCTTGCTGGCTCCCTAATATTTGGGCCGCAAGAATTCCTGCATTCCGGGCACCATCTAAAGCTACCGTAGCTACTGGTACGCCAGCTGGCATTTGCAATATCGAGAGTACTGAGTCCCACCCATCAATAGAATTACGAGATTTTATGGGAACGCCGATAACAGGCAAATTGGTGAGCGAGGCTACCATCCCTGGCAGATGTGCCGCGCCGCCAGCACCGGCAATGATCACCTTCAGGCCCTTTTCCCGAGCTGAACGACCAAATTCAACCATGCGATCCGGTGTACGGTGCGCGGAAATTACCGTGAGCATAAATGGAATTTCCAACTCTTCTAATACCTGGGCCGCTTCTTGCATGATTTTTAAATCAGACTGACTTCCCATTATAATGGCTACTTCCGCAGTTTTCATGACACGATTTTTAAGTTTGCTTTAATGAATTCAGCTTTTTCCTTTAAACTATCTGGGTTTGCATCTGTAATGGTTACATGCCCCATTTTTCTAAAAGGTTTAGTGATTTTTTTACCATAAAAATGGATGTGAACGCCCGCCACCTCCAGGGCTTTAGATAACCCTTCGTATCGAGCTGGACCTTGATGTCCGGGTTCTCCCAGTAAGTTTACCATTGCCGCGGCAGTGTAACTGCTGGTATCACCCAGGGGCAAGTTCAATATAGCACGCAAGTGCTGTTCGTACTGGGAGGTTTGGTTTGCTTCAATGGTGTGATGCCCACTATTATGCGGACGCGGCGCAATTTCATTAACGAGTACAGATCCGTCGGCATCCACAAACATTTCCACCGCCAGAAGCCCTATCATATCCAAGGATTCAATTAGTTGCTGTGCCAATTTTTGAGCCTGGGTGTTTTGTTGTTCATTAATATCTGCTGGTGCAAAAAGGTATTCCACTAAATTATGTTGAGGATGAAACACTAATTCAACGGTTGGGAATAATGCAATTTGACCGTTTGCGTTACGAGCCACAATTACAGAGATTTCCTTTTGGAAATCTACTAATTTCTCCAAAAGCCCAGGACCTTTTGGAGCCTCTGCTATATCGGCAATTTCAGTTACTCTATGCACACCACGTCCGTCGTATCCCGCTTTCCCTAATTTAAAAAAAGCCGGTAACCAAGTGCGCACATTAGGCATCTGAGGTAAATCATCAACTACAATAAAATCCGCAGTAGGTATGTTGTTTTTAGCATAGAAGTCCTTTTGCAACCTTTTATCCTGAATAAGCTCAATCACTTCAGGTTGTGGGTATACAGGTATTCCTTCTTTGACCAATTGGTATAACGCCAGAACATTTACGTTCTCTATCTCCACTGTAACCAACTGGCAATTCCGCCCAAAATCCAGAACCGTCTGATAGTCAGTAAGCCTGCCCTGCACGAATTTGTGGGCAATGGCTTGACATGGAGCATCCGGATCTGGATCCAAAATGGAAAGTTCCAGATTTAGGTCCAAAGCTGCTTGCAGTAACATCCGACCCAATTGACCACCGCCAAGAATCCCAATATGTGTGAACCTATTGTTGAATTCCATAATTTTAAGGAAACCCGAAGTACGTACTTTTTTTATTTTTGGACAAGGTTTTTATCAGTCCTGAGCCTTTTCCATAGCAATCCCCATTTGAGCCATCAGCTCACTGGCATTAAAGCTATCACAAACCCCCTCACTCAACTGATAATCAAAAACCAATTTACCTGCAATCAGTTGACTGTTGAAACTAAAGTTATGGATACCAGAATTTTGTTCTGCAAGTTTTCCCAGCGCCAGGTCGTGAGTGGAAACTAATCCGAACGCATCGGCTTCATGGAGTTGTTTGATCAAGGCGGTAGCTCCCAAATGCCGATCAGCGGAGTTGGTGCCTTTTAAGATTTCATCAAGAAGAAACAATGTGGGATTTCCTTTGCCCAAGGAGCTGATCAACTGATTCAAACGTTGAAGTTCGGCATAAAAAGAGGACACATGTTGTTTCAATGAGTCCGTGGTACGCATGGAGGTGAATACTTGAAATTCACCCAATTTTAAGTTTTTAGCGCAGCACGCTCCACCCATCAGTCCAAGTACGGCATTAACGCCTATAGTTCTCAAAAAGGTGCTTTTACCGGACATGTTGGAGCCAGTTAGTACGGCAACAGTTCCTTCGTTAGTCAGCCTAAAACTGTTTTTGACCCGCTCAACAGGGGGTAAAAGCGGGTGTCCAAGATCTTCACCATTAAAGCAAAAGGGGTCTTCCGATATTTCCGGTACGGTCCAATCTGGATGTGCAAAACGACTCATGGCTAGAGAAGAAATGACTTCATATTCACTGATGGCCTCAAACCATTGGGAAACATAGGTGCTGTATTTGGCTTTCCAAGCTGCAGCTTGAATCAACCAAATCAGGTCCATAAGCAACAAAATATTAAAGGTCCAATAGAAAAAATTTTGCCGAGTTTCAATTCTTTCTAAGATACCTTTCAACTGCCTGATGGCTTTGGAAGCCCGATAACTCTTATCTAAGAAGGGCCCTTGCAATTGGTTCAGAAGCGCTGATTTAAAAGTAGCATCTTCAATAGCTTCAATCATAGAGCCGTATGCCAACAAGATACGAATGCTGCTCTGGGTATTGGTGAAAGTGTTTTTTGCTTGTGGTTGGGCTGAATTAAGGATCAATCCGTTTATTATGAGCATTGGCAACAAATAAACAAACGGGATTTGACCTGAAAAATAAGCAATGGTCAATCCCACACTTATCACGGGCAAGAAAATCAATGCCCACTTATACCAAAATGGAATTGTGGGGAGATCCTTTTGTTTAAGCCATTTTAACAACAAAGTTACATCACCTGCCGGATCTTGATGGGCCATTCCTCCAGCCAGAAAATGTTGCAACCAATCCGGCTCATTCTTAAGTTCCTCCACGGCTTGTTGTCTTTCCAAAATAATTTCTTTGGAAGCCTTTTCTTGCATGACTTGGGCTAGTAGCTTGCCACCATCTGGAGTTACCGTGCGATTCAACCATTGAAAAAGTGAGTGCTGTCCAAAAAGATCCAAGTCATGGCTATATGCATGTGTGGTATCTTTGAAGTCTTCACCTTCCGACAAGCCCGTTAAGTCAAGCTCTAGTCTCTTTAATTCATCCTTATTTAGATTGGCCAGAATGTCAAAATGCCGCTTTTTGCGGATCAACTTATTATGATATTTCACTAATAAACCAAACAGCACTAGAAATCCTAGCCCCCCCAATAGCAACAAATACATATTGCGAAAATAGATGGCGGTAATAGCCACAACAATAAAAAGCGCAAAACTTAATACGCGGGCCAGAGACAGTTGTGCCGATTTATTTTTAAGTAGATCACCTTGAAATTGGTAATGTGATCTCTTTTCTTCAAACCAAGAGTTCGTCATGTTTTTCACTAACGCAAGTTAGGCATCTTTGGATGTGAAAAACCAATAATATTAGTGAAATGCCGTAAGTAGCCTGTAGCTGTTCACTAAGTCAACAGCTGTTAATAAAAATTTAGAAACTGTATATGTCTGCGTTAGGATAAAAAGTCCCCCAGGAAAACCAGTATCCAATAAAGGAATTTGTAGGTACAAGTCTTTGACCTTTACGGGGTCCATTTATGGCCTCACCAAAGACATCCCATTCATTTCCTTCGTTGTCAGAAAGGACAGCCGGAAAGTTATCTTGCAACGCAACAAAGTCTAGGTTGGCGCCATCAGGCAAGGTTCTTTTAAAGCTATTAGCAAAATTCAAGCTACGGTTTCCCACTATCAGAATTGGGGTGCCCTCAAAGGTATCATGAATCAAAGTGACTTCATCTCGAAAATCCTTGATGGCGTATACTTTGGCTTGCCCATTGATGATTAATCCATGTACTCTTTCTTTACGGGGCATTCTATTGTCATCAAACTCCACAGGGAAAATCAAAAACGGATCAATGCGATAATCTGCTCCGCTTTGGCTGATATAAGGGTATACACCATAGGGTCGGCCTAGAGCGAGCGTGTTTGGTACCACTAAAGTATTGGGATACAGGGTTTTCCAAGTACCCCATGTGGTTTCTACCATTTGATAGGTTTTAATACCATCCCCAATTAGTGATCCGTTAACACAATCTTGTCTCATCTGGGACCAAGTACTATTGGTTAGGCGGTCATAGGGCATCAAATTGGTATTATAGAGAAATCCAGAGACCCCAAAAGTGGTGATCTCACCATTGATCAATCGACTCCATCCGATGGCAGTCCCCGTTAATGGACAATACGTAATGGCAATGGAGCGACCACCAATGTCGTCATTAACAATTTCATGCCAATCCAGAATCTTATGGGGATAGGC
>JAJCYK010000056.1 GCA_029262935.1 Cytophagales bacterium
TTTCATTTTGCGAAGCTTATCTAAGGCTAAACATAATGCTGGGGACTCAATGGGCTTTAGTAAATAATCAACACTATAAAACTTAAAAGCCTTTAAGGCATACTGATCGTATGCTGTCGTAAATATGGTAGGTGGTGGATCTTCAAAGAGATCCAATACATCGAACCCAGTACCATCGTTTAGCTGAATATCTAAAAACAACAGGTCTGGTGTGGGATTATTCGAAAGCCATATTCTAGCCTCCTGCACGGAATGTACACTACCGACTAGATCAATCTGTGGGTGCTCTTTTTCCAGTAAAGCTTGTAGTTTTTTAGCTGATAATCGCTCGTCTTCTATGATCAAAGCCTTCATACGGAAACAGCACTTAGCAGGGGCAGTTTAACCGTAAAATAAGCATCATTATGATCCACTATAACTTTTTTGCCAAATTGAATATTAAACCTCTTGCGGACATTATCCAAGCCAATCTTCGTGGAGTCTATAACTGGGAGTTTTTGATTTAAGCGATTTTGGACTACTAAATACGAAGCCCCTTCTCGATAGACCTCTACTAAAAGAGGGTCATGATTGGAAAACTTGTTATGCTTTACTGCATTCTCAATTAACATTTGCAAGGACAGTGTTGGCAGCAAGTAATCCTTAGTGTCATTTCCCAAGTTTAAATCCACTTTAATACTGTCTTCATGTCGTGTTTCCAACAAATACAAATAATCCTCCAAAAAGACCAACTCCTCCTCTAAAGTGACCAGATTGGCTTCGCGGTTTTCAAGAATGTAGCGGTACATCTTTGATAATTTACTTAAGAATTGTGAAGCCTTTTTGGGGTCGTCGTCGATTAAGGAGGACAATACGCTAAAACTGTTGAATAAGAAATGGGGGTTTACTTGAATTTTTAAACTTTGGAACTGAGAAAGGAGCAGCTCCTTTTGCATCAATGCACGCTCATGCTCAACTTGTTGATTGTGTTTGTAATATACTTTTAACATCTCAAATCCTACCACCAACCACAGAAAAACCTCGGCCTTCAAAGACATCTGCCAGAATTTGGTAATTGGCTCAGCACAAACCGGTCCTTCAAACCAGGGATCTATTACGAAAATAACCAGATAGCTAGCCAAAAGAATTACGGGTAAAGTAATTATACTGCTTACAATAAACAGCTGGATCAGGCGTAGGCGGGTAGCTATTTTAGGGCCATGCCGTTGCTCGAACCTGGATGATACCCCTGCTACCAAACCCCAAACCAGCATGACCATACTTACGACAAATATTAAATGTGCCGTATGTCTGGTCTCCCAGGTGATAATATCTTCCCAATGCTCCATGCTGGTGACGTGGAAGAAGAGGAATATGAACACCGCAAATGCCAAGCGGTGGAGGTATTTCTTAACGGCTTTATTCATGTAGTAAGCAAGGGAGTTTGCAGCTAATAAACTGACAAAATACCTTGCTTTTAGTTGTTTGCGTTTAGTTGTTCGGTTACTACCAAACTAAACGTAGTTCCTTTTAATTTGTGTGCGTTTTTCCCTTTCCCTTTAACCAACACCGTATATTTTCCAGGGTTAACCGCAGGAGCTACCGATATATTCATAACGTATCGATCTGGCTGTTGGTTGTCCGGTTTGAATGTTACTAAAACACCAGGAGCGGCGTTTGCTTTAAGCCCTTCATAGGTGGTCTTTTTATTAGCTTTTGATCTTATTAACCAGATCTCAGAGCTAAAATCCTCCCCAATGGCAAGCTTATGATTGGTATTTTCCATTCGCAATACGGCGCCAGTTTTGGGAGGCGTAATGTCTTGAGCGCTCATAGGAAAAGCAAATAATAGGAAAGCCCCTATAAGTAGGAAAGTATTTTTCATGACTCTAATGGTTTAATTGAAATTTTTATACTATCTCAATAAACGTCATCAAAAGCCGTGGTTTCTTAAAATACTGCTGAATAGCGGTTATTTCATATTGAACTGTATGAAAAAAGCCACCAATTGTGAGCGCATGACTTTTTAATTTGAGGCTGTGGCTCCAGTATTAAAATCGAAGAGCTCATCTATATAGAAGCTGCGGGTGCCACTGTGATAGTTGTCAATACAATCACCATTGCCACTGCGCATTAAGCTGGCACAAGCCCCATTGGAAAGTATGTCCTCAACATGTGGTCTAAATAAGTAACAATGCCCCAGTTCGTGAAAAACAATAAATTCTTTAAACAAATCGGAGCCAAACGACCAAAAAGACGCATCAATAGTAACTTCATTAGGTCTGTTGCGAGGAAAAGAACATTGTCCGGCAATGTGATCCTCTTCAATCTCTTCTATAATACCGGTAATGCCCGCTTCGGTAAGGTTTATGGAAATTCCTCGGGCAGCTGCTTCGTCCTCAAATCTTTGAAAATACGGACGTAACTCAGGATCTACATCCGGAAATTTTACCGGTTGTGAAACAATTGGGCTTACTTCTTCGGTATCCTGGCAGGCTGTGGTTAAAGACAGGGCCAGCAAAAAAAATGAAACATATTTAATGCACATAACTCACGATTTAAGTTTAACATAACAAGAATGTACAATCGCTTCATAAAGATTATTTGGTTTAGGAATGTTGAAAAAAAAGGCAATTTTAATGCCAAAAATGATTTTATTCAAGATCTGTTTTAGCAAAACAACAAAT
>JAJCYK010000057.1 GCA_029262935.1 Cytophagales bacterium
GAAATCAATCGGGCAACTTTCGGGTTTCCTCGAAAATCGACCGGATTAAATCTTACCGTATTGATTTTAGGGGAAATCTGATTTAAATACGACTTTCCCTTGACCATTGTGGTAAAGGTCATCCTATAGAACATCACCGAAACAAGGACATAAGGAATAGTAGCCGCACCGAATCCAAAGACAGGATATGAGTATTTTATCAAGCCTATAATCAATAGCGGGATCAACAAAAAAGGCGCTACTAATTTAATGAGTTGCCGTTTGTAAATTTTAACCTTCCCTCTAGGTACACTCAAATGAAACTTGTACTTCCCTATCAGGATCAGAGAAACAGAAGCATAAAATATTGTAAGGAATAAAACAGCATACGATTTATCAAAAATTGGCTCAACATCTTGCGTAAAACTGACGAATAGAAAATAAAACAACGGAATAAAATGGAGCATCTTTATCCAGCGAATCCGTGTTGAACCATCCAAGTTTAATTTTTGCCGGGTATAAAGATAAATCAGTGGCCCTAGAGATAACAATAGGGCGTCGGACAATTTGGGGAAGATGGTATATATGTGGAAAATATCCGTTTTGATAAATGGATAGACTATCAACCTGAAGGCAACAACAAAGAATGACAAAGCTAGAAGTAGATTTTCCTTTCTATTCGGATATTGCCTAAGAAAAAAAAAGAAAAAAAGAAAACTTTGAGCCCCTCCAATTAACAATACCAGTTGGATTGTCGAAAAGTCGATTGAATAAATCACTTGCAAAGTATTGAATACCAATTAAAATAGATTCCCTTCTCTAAAGGAATAAAAATACCCAATTATTGTGACCAACAAGGTAAATGAAGATTTAACAACAATTTCTGATTTATGAATAATTGGGTCTTAATTTATTATTTCGGAATCATTTATAAGTGAATAAATCCGTGTTTTTTACCTTATTCATTAGTTTTATTATCATACATATCGCTGAGATATTCATCCTCGACTAAAGTAAATTGATTTGTGATAAAGGAAAGGCTGTAATCTTATCGTACCTCAATCGATAACTTTTAAAATCAATCATTAGGTCATATTCAAATAAAATGAGAAGACGAAATTTTGTAAAGATAACCGGTGCCTCTTCCCTATTGGTAAGTATGGCACCTTTAGTGGCATGCACCGAAACTAATGAAGGCTTGAATATCCTTATTTTAGGCGGCACCAACTATCTAGGGCCTGCAATTGTTGACGTAGCTTTGGCTAATGGCCATAATATCACCTTGTTCAATAGAGGAATTACTAATCCTCAATTATATCCGAAAATGGAGAAATTAATAGGTGATAGAGATATTCAGATGGAAAATTTAAGTGCCTTAGAAGGAAACCGCCAATGGGATATTGTTATTGACACCTGGCCAGCCGACCCAAGAATGATTGAAAGGACCGCAAAGCTTTTAAAAGATCGTACTAAGAGCTATGCATTTATATCCTCTATTGTCGTTTATAAGGATTTGGCCAAAGTTGGTATAACAGAATCCTCACCCCTTCGTGAAGTAAAGGAATTTGTCCCTGGTATGTCTTATCACGAGTCCAAAGTACTCTGTGAAAAAGTAGTTCGAGAAGAATTCCCTAACAACCACCTCATTGTACGTCCTCCGGGAATATTTGGAAAGCGTGATGAGAGTTGGTCATTTGTGTATTGGTTATGGCGCATTCGGGCCGGTGGGCCAATTTTAGCACCTGGTGATGGTAATGACTTTGTTCAATGGGTCGATGTGAACGATGTAGGAAACTTCATGGTGCACACTCTCGAAACTAATCAATATGGCATCTATAATACCATTGGACCCGAAAAGGGGCCTCTTGTTTTTAAAGAGTACCTGAAAAGAGTCAATGAACATTATGGTAATAAAGCGGAGTTTATTTGGGTTAGTCCAGTGTTTATTGAAGAAAATAAACTAGTACCTATTGTTGATCTCCCTCTCTGGGAACCAAAGACTAGCAGGGCAGGCCGTCATACCATAAGTGCCCAAAAAGCAATAGGTGCCGGCATGACATTAACACCAATGGAACGGACCTTTGATAGTGCGCTGAACTGGTATGATCAAGTTAAATCTCCTGTGGTTGACCCGGCACTTGACAAAAGCAGACCATATAATGGAATATCCAGGGTTAAAGAACTGGAGCTCCTCCAAGCTTGGGAAGCTAAGATAAATGGCTGAAAGTATGTAATCGATAAACTAACAGGTTCGATAAAATTGCTTTGATACTTTGACGCCAATTTCCTATCAAAGAATGTTATAATGTATAAGTTGATAAAAGACTCCACGGCAATTTTGAGGGAGAGCATACGCGATACCAGTAATTCTTTAGTTCAACTTAAATGTTGGACTTTTGCATAGGAAGTAGATCTCCAATAACCATCGTTTTAATGTTAAGTTCATTTCGTAGTGACTTAATAGCATTTAGTCTTGATCCTTTATAATTTCAAAAGGTATTCTCTTTAAAGCTATTTGTCCATTACTGATTACCAACAATACATCTTGAACTGCCATGATATCGTCTAGTGGACTTTTGGGAAGTAGGATGAGGTCTGCCTCTTTTCCTATTTCAATGGTACCCGTTTGATCGGCCAGTCCCAGTAGCTCCGCGCCGTTTTTTGTGGCAGCTTGCAAGGCCTGGAACCTGGTCATCCCAAGTCTGACAAAGTGTTCAGCTTCTAAAGAAACTCGGGTAGTACTTTCTGCCGTGTAATAATTATCTGCTCCGGTGGCCATCTTCACACCAATAGCCATAGCATCTTTAAATGTTTGTTCAGCTTCTGCCATCATAAATTTTCCTCTCAGCTCTAAGGTAGGATTGCTGTACTCACCCCCAGGGACCTTCAAGTCTTCTATGGTAATAATTGTCGGTACCAGGAAAACGTTTTTCGATTGCATCATCGTGAGTGTTTCCCGGCTCAAGAAAGTTCCGTGTTCTATGCTTACGGCCCCAGCCTCCACCGCAGCTCTAGCCCCTTCATCACCATGGGCATGGACCATAACTTTGAGGTCGTGCTTGGCAGCCTCATCCACCACTATACTTAACTGCTCCTTAGTATAGGTCTGTTTGCGTGGATCCGTGTCAGGTAGTCCGGCTCGCTCAGTGCCCCTGGTTTTAATAACGGTAGCGCCTCGATCTGCATTCACCCTAACCAGCAATCGTAGCGCTTCCTCGGTATATACTCCTTCACTAAGTGCACTTAGCCGAGGATCTGCCAGTATGGTTTCGCCAAGATCGGGAGTTACGTATATACCTGCACTAATAAAATCCGGTCCTGGTATAAGCCCTTTTTGAGATAGATTCCCCAATGACACATCTTGATAGCCCTTGGTACTTGCCGATCTCACTGTGGTTACTCCTGAGTGCAAAGCCCTTGCTGCGCCCTCCAAAGTATTTATATGAGTATGTGCATCTATCATCCCAGGCATTAGAAAATAGCCAAGACCATCGATCACATCATACCCATCTGGGTCCTTTAC